>WJIY01000053.1 GCA_014730005.1 Candidatus Babelota bacterium
ATTCAAAGCGTATTGTATTCAGTGGTAATGTCACTTTGGTGGAGAGATAAAACAAATTTTTTCAACTCATATAATCAAGCTCTTTGTACAAAAATCTCTTAAAAAGAAAGGGTCGGTAAGGAAATACATTCGAAAGGTTTGACAAAAACTAATTTTTATGTCAATGTTTCCTGTTTTGTTCATAAGGAGGGATTTTAACATAACTATTTAGTTTTTAATCCTTAAAAGTTATGAAAAGAATTATTTCCAAGAGAGCTTATAGTAAAATGCTTAACTTAATTAGCCGATTTTTGGATTTATTAATGGTGCTTGGGATTTTTGTTTTAGTCGATTTGGTTAATAAAATTGCGATCAGCAGCTCTCTTTTTAGTCTTAATTTTTATAGAAAATTAAATCCTTTGCTTGGCTATTTAAATCTAATCGGAGTTAAAGTTGATTATAACGCGCTTAAGGCTTTAATTATTTTTGCCGGTTTTGGACTTGTCCAGCTGGTCAGTTTTTATTTAGTTAAACTCTATAAAAAAGAGATCTCTTACTTGAATTTTGATGAGTTAAGACGTTTAATTAAAGGTCTCCTTTTAGGCTTTATCTTAAATTTAAGCTTAATTTTGGCTTTTAATTTAGAAAAGTTAATCTTAAATTACTTCTATTTTGCCTATTTGGTCTTAATTCCGGCCTTATTCTTACAAAAATATTTCCTTTATTGGATGATTAAAAGCAATTATTTAAAAGGTAAATGGGTTAAAAACGTTTTAATCTACGACGCCTGCCCGACCGGGCGAACGTTAATGAAAAAGTTGTTTGAAGCCCCCCAGTTAGGCTATAAACCGATCGGCTTTATTGATGAAAAGTATAAAGCCGGAACTTTAATTGATACCAAATCGGACGAAACTAAAGCCAGAATTCCGGTTTTAGGCGCTTTAAAAGATTTTAATGATTTAATTAATAACTATAAGATCGAGCAATTATTTGTCGCCACCCCGGCTATTAAACCCGGTGATTTAAAAAGAATTAACCATTTAACCAAAAAATATGGAGTACCGTTTAAATTGATTCCTAACATCATCGGCGAGTCATTATATAACATCTCGGTCGATTATGTTTCCGGTATCCCAGTGATGGAAACCAAAAAAAGCCGTTTAAATTTTTACAACGCAATCTTAAAAAGAGCTTTTGATGTGGTTATCGCCGTTTTGACAATTATTTTTTTTGCCCCGGTTTATCTTTTAATTACGCTTTTAATTAAATCGGAGTCCAAGGGTCCGGTTATCTTTAAACAAAAAAGAATCGGCTTAAATGGTCAAGCGTTTGTAATGTACAAGTTTCGCTCCATGAAGCTTAATGCTCCTAAGTATGCAACAACGCCCAAAGACGGGAGCGACAAAAGAATTACCAAAATCGGTAAGTTCTTAAGAAAAACCAGCTTAGACGAACTGCCACAGTTCTTTAACGTCTTAAAAGGCAATATGAGTATCGTCGGACCTAGACCGGAGATGCCGTTTATCGTTGAAAGATACAACAACATTCAAACACAAAGATTAACAGTTAAACCGGGAATCACCGGTATTTGGCAGGTAACCGCCGACCGTAACCGACCAATCCACGAAAACCTAGACTACGACTTTTATTACATCAACAACCAGTCAATTTTGCTCGATCTAGTGGTGATCTTTCGGACGGTTTGGTTTGGAGTGTTTGGACTTAAGGGAGTGTAGAACTGGGGTTTTCTAGGATAAAACAGAGGATTAAAGAAAAGCTTATTTTAATAAAAAATCCCAAAAATTAGTTCGATCGATTACTTGAAAAGAACTGTTTTGGTAGGTGTCTAAAAATTCTTTTGGTTTTTTGGGATTTTTGTTAGGATTCCATTTGAATTCATAAGTTCGAAGCTCTCCTTGGCTTTCTTCCAGGTAATCGATTTCTTTTTGAGTATAAGTCCGCCAGAAATACGAATTAACAAAAAAATCATTATAATTATTAAATTTTAAGCGTTCAACGATACAAAAATTTTCAAAAAGGGCCCCTACGTCGTTTCTAAGTTTTAGAGAATTAAAATTTTGAATTAAACTGTTTCTTACCCCAAGATCATAAAAGTAAACTTTAAAAGATTTACCGATTTCGTTTCTTAGGTTTCTTCGAAAACTTCTTAGGCGAAAAATAATAAAACTTTTCTCCAAAAGAGAAATATATTTTTGAATGGTTCGACTTTCCATTTGTAATTTATCGGAAAGTTCATGATAGGTGACTTCACCGGAAAGCTGAAAAGCCAAGGCTCTTAGTAAATCGATTAAAAAATCCGATTTTTTGATCTTTTCAAATTCTAAAATATCTTTATATAAATAATTACTGGTAATTTCATTTAAATTTTTAATCGCCTCTTTTTCTGTTTTATTAAAAACCGAAGGATAATTTCCGAATCTTAAAAAATTTTCCAAACTACCAATCAGTTTAGAGCCGTCAAAATTGTCCTTTACCTCTTCTAAAGAAAGCGGATAAAGCATATATTTATCCATCCGGCCGGTTAAAGGTTCGCCGGTTTGATTTAAAAGATCAAAACTGCTGGATCCAGTTGCAATGATTTGAATTCCGGGAAAAGTATCGACTAATATCTTTAAAATTTGACCAATATTTTTAATTTTTTGAGCTTCGTCTAAAACGATTAATTTTGTTTCCCCTAAAAATGTCTTAAGGGCAATGCTATTTGTTGTTTTTAATCCTTCTTGATTTTCTAATAATTCACAATTAATATAGCGACTCTTATCGGGGAAATTTTCCAAAATTTTTTTAGACAGAGTGGTCTTCCCTGTTCTTCTTGGTCCGTAAAGGATAATTATTTTTTCTTGAAAAAGATTATTAAGAATCTTTTGGTAAATTTTTCGATTATAATCCATAAATTTAATTAAATTATTGTAATGTAATCCAAATTTTAAATTAAATTTTTGGATTAGTCAATAAGTTGTAAAGTTTGGAACAAATTAAAAAGGGCCGGTATGATATTATTAACGATCCTTCTGAATTAGATAAATTAGATAAACCATTTAAGAAAAAACTTGAGATTCAAAACAAAACTTTAAATGAAAATCAAGCAAAGCAAGAAAAAGAGCTTAATCAACTAAAAAGAGATTTGGAAGAAGCTAATCTTAAAGCTCATAAATTAGCGAATCAAGTTATCGATTCCAATTATAAAGGCCGAGAGGAAATTAAAGAAGAAATGAAAAAAGAAGATAAAAAGTAGATTTTGAACCAGGATTTTCAGGATTTTCTAGGATAAAACAGGATGTTTTTTCCGGAAGTTTGACTAATCAGATTTAGTCAAGTTAGCTATTTTTAGAAGATTATAAAAAATTATTATAAAAAATCAAACCAGTGTTTTAACCTTTATAGTTGGTTTATTTTTGTTTAAATACTAGACAGATATGACGGGTTTGTTTATAATGTACAAAAAGATTAATTATAAACAATGAAAAATGAGAGAGCTATTCAGTTGTTAAAAGTAAAGGAGCGGCTATTTCATGCTGATGAATTGGCCTCTTTGTGGAAGATTGATAACGGCAATTTGCTTCGGGTTACTTTAAGTCGTTATGTGAAGAAAGGAATTCTTAAAAGAATTTATCGGGGGTTTTATGCTATTTACGATTTAAAAAAGATAGATCCAGTTAAATTAGGTCAAAAAGCTTATCATGATTATTGTTATTTAAGTACGGAGTCGGTGTTGGCTAAAGAAGGTTTAATTAGCCCCAAAATAAATTATATAACTTTAATTGGTCAAAAACCTAAAAGATTTGAAATTGCTGATAATAATTATTATGTGAGACAATTAAAAAACGAATTCCTTTATAACGATACCGGCATTTATCAAAAAAACGGAGTTTTTTTAGCAAGCCTTGAAAGAGCAATTGCCGATTTGTTCTATTTTAATCCCAACTATTATCTAGATGGTGCTAAAAATAGTTTAATTAATTGGCAAAAAGTTAAAAAAATTCAAAATAAAATTGATTATCTTAAAAAATAAATTAATTAAAAATGCTTACTTTTAATCCTAAAGACGCAATTCATAAAGCCTGGTTATTTAGAATTTTAAGCGCTTTTTATGAAAATCCTAAAATAGCTAAAAACCTTTATTTTAAAAATGGAACTTGTGCCGTTATGCTTGGTTATTTAGATCGATTTTCGATTGATTTAGATTTTGATTATGTTGGGAAAACAGAGGAGATGAATCAGCTTAGAAAAGCAATGGAAGATGTCTTTGTGTCTTTAAATTTAGAGATTAAAGATCAAAGCCAAAACACACCTCAATATTTTTTAAGATATAAAGCCAAAGAAGGAGAAAGAAATAGTTTAAAAATCGATACTACTTTCCCGCCAATTAAAGCCAACCTTTACGAACCTTTTAGTTTTAAGCAAATTGATAGGATTATCTATTGCCAAACAATTGAAACAATGTTTGCCAATAAGCTGGTGGCACTAGAGGATCGTTATCAAAAAACAGGTAAAATCGCCGGTCGCGATCTTTATGACATTAATCATTTTTTTCTTCAAGGTTATGTTTATAATAAACAGGTTATTCAGGAAAGAACCAATCAAGCTTTAATTAATTTTTTTGTTAATTTAAGGGATTTTATTTCTAAAAACGTTACCCAAACAATTATCAACCAAGATCTAAATCTGCTTTTAGCTTATGATAAATTTAAAATAATCAGAAAAACTCTTAAAAAAGAGCTATTAATGTTGATTGAAAACGAGATTCAAAAGTTACAACAGAGCTAACGTTTATTTATAATATACAAAATTGTTAATTAATTTGAATAACACGAAGAAGTAATGAAAGAGATCCCTGAATGGGATAAAATTCCTGACGGTATCTAAAAATTTGTTAGCATTGCAGCAAAAGAGTTTACACTTTTAAGTTAAGATAAAGAATTAAAATTTATCTTAACAACATGAATAGCTATGATCCAAGATACCTTATGCTACAAGAAAAAAAGTTAAAACAAATAATAAATAAAAAG
>WJIY01000006.1 GCA_014730005.1 Candidatus Babelota bacterium
TATTTTATTTAGTAATTCTACAATTTCTCCTTTAAATGTAGTTAGAACTTTGATTAACCAAAATTCTGCTTTAACTAATGCAGTTCAATTTACAAATGAGAATAGTGAGAATATTTTACGTATTAAAAATGGTAGACAAATATTTGTTGTTGCAAACGATTTATTGCAAAATGAAGATGGTTTTGGAAATGTATTTGCTTCAACATTATTGGGAGATCAAGTTATTTATAGGTTAGATGGAACGCGTGTAATTTATAATTAATATTGAGGAACAAATAGCAAAATGATAGGTAGTGGAGCTATTTTTTATGAAAAAATTAATTGTAATTTTGTTTTTAATGTTAAATCAGCTACCATTAATTGCAATAAGTAATTCTAGAGATGGAGTAGGGATTGCAATTAAAGATAAAATTAATGAATTAAAAGATTTAAGAGACAAGATACAGCAAGATAAAAAAAATATAGATCATTTTTCAAAAAAAGAGATAGAAAACATTTTTTCTAGTGTTAAAGAACGAGCGTTAAAAAAGACTTTGAATAATGAAAAGAAAGATCAAGCAATAATGACTCCTGCTCGCAAAAAAGAACTTGAAAAAACCTTGGCTTTAAGTATTCAAAGAGCCAAAAAGGAATTAGCCACTCGAGCAAAAAAAAATAGGAAAAAAATAAATAATAATAATATTGAAAATCAATCTGATTTAAACAAGAATGAAGAAGAAAAATTTGGTTCTCTAACGCATTATTTGGATTACTTAAAAGATAATAAAATAGCAAAACATAAAAATGCCAATTACAATTATCTTACAGATTTTTATAAAGTTCCAAGTTGGCCTTTTTATATGCTTTATACGCAAAATAATAATCCAAATTTATTTCGCATTGATTTTAAATATGATTATGCGACCAATAGTTATGATTCTAATGGATCTTCGCGTGATGTTACGGCATTAGTTTTTGGAGAAGAATCAATTGAATGGCAAGATTTATTAATGACTTTGCGTTTGGATAAAAGTGGAATCTTAAGATCCTATCAAGCTTTAAATCCGCAAAATGATGATGAGAGAGCAAATGCAAAAATTCCGTCAAGGGTGGTATGGAATTTATTTAAAAATGAATTAGCAGATAAACCATTAATTTTTTTGGGAAATATGGATCAATTGGAACTATCTGTTAATTATTTACGTTATTTAAATAAAAATATTTCTTTGGGCTTTCAAGTTCCATTTGGATATAAAGTTCATCATTTAAAAGTAGATTCAACTATTAGTTCATTAGAATTTATAACAAAAGCTATTCAACTTCCTGAGAATTCAGCACAAATTGCAGCAGCTTATGGAACTTCTATTGGTATTTTAGATCGGAATATGATTGCAGAAGTATTAAATTATATTTTAGAACCAAAAGGATTAAGTTATAATTCAAAAATAAGTGTTATAGGAATAGGCGATGTTGCTGCTTTTTTAAATTTTTATTTGGATACGAAATATTTGCAGCGATGTGTTATTGGTTCAAGGATTTCTTGGCCAACAGCAAATGAGGCAGCCGCCCATAAAGTTTGGGCACCTCAATTAGGTAATGGTTTTACAAAATTATCTGTTTATTCTTCAATGTTATTTAATAATAAAAATAAATATTTAAATCCACACATATTTTTACAAGCATCTTGGAATTGGCCTGGACATAAAAAAACACGGGTTCCAAGAATTGTAAATTTTGATGGACAAACGGCAGGAAATCCTGCGGTTATCGATAATATAAATTATTATAGATACGTGGATGATGATGGTGCTCGTAAAATAGTATGTTCGTATCTTAATGATTATGTTGTATTTGCAGGAAATATACAATATACGCAAGCTGTTGCATACACTGAATATGATACTCAAATTCCTGCGCTTGCGGATAATGCTGTTGATGTAAGAGTTCAACCTGGTCCTGAGTTTGAAGTGCAACTTGGAAATATGTTTGATGGATTTATTTTTCGAGGAGCATTTTTAGATCTTTATTATAATTTTAGAGCAAAATGGAAAGATTATATTGGAGGTAACCTAAAGCGTGATATTTGGGCAGTGGATTTATTAAAAAATAATACATATCAACTTGAGCATAAAATTGGTGGGGAGTTTAGTTATCAATTTGATGCAAAAACGCGCTTTAAGGTAGGTTTGGATTGGATTTTTGCTGGACGAAATGTTGCGCAAAAATTAACTATTTATACAAATCTAGCTGTTGAATTTTGATTATTTTTTTTAAAAAAGGTCAATTTTTTTATTTTAAATTTTAATCTTTTTTTTGTTTTTGTATTATTTGTGATAATATTCGAATTAATTTTTATTTTAACGCGAGCTCGGGTTAATCAAATAGCAATTTCATATTCAGGACTTTGCCCAAAGTAAAAAAAGTTTAGATTTCTATTAACAAAAAAAGCCATCTGAGCGATCCTATTTAAAAACAAAAACATTAAAAAAGGAGAACTCAGATGGCCAACATGTTTCAATTAGAACTAATTACAAAATCAATAATAAAATATGTTTTTGCAATAATTTTGTCTAGCAAAAGAAAAAACTGTGCAGCAATGTCACGAGATATTAATATACCCAAAAAACATCTTTATGAGGTTTATAAAGACAATAAAACAAATGCTAAGCAAATTAAA
>WJIY01000054.1 GCA_014730005.1 Candidatus Babelota bacterium
CCTTAAATGTCCTAAATTTTGAATGATGGAAATAAATAAGTATTGTCATTATTTCACTTGGATACATTAAATTTGGTCTGTTTCTTTTTTTGCCTATTAACATTTGCATTTTTTTTTGTTCAAAATGCTTGCAAAAATTGTTAAATTCGTAGAAAATTGTTTCCAACATTATTTGTTCCTTTCTCTAAATTTTTTTCTGGGTAGTTTACCTAGTTTTTTAGAGAAAGGTTATTTTTTTCTTATCCAGAGTTGGCGTTAAATATTATTCTATCCTATCTAGCACAATTTTATTTTTAAAACCTCCACGTAATTCAACTTTATTTAATCTAACTTTTTCTAAATCTGCTCTTTTTACTTTTTTATAATCACAAATTGCATAAATCACTTCTAAAATATCTGCTAATTCTTCAATATTATCGTCATGCAAAAATTCTAATACCTCTTCTTGTAACTTATCCTTTAATTTTTGAAAATATTGCACATCATCAACAGTATAAAAAAAGGTTTTTTGTTATATTTTTTATAATAATTTCTGGAATTTTATCTCTAACAAGTTTATTAAATTTCACCTTGAATCACTTTTTAAAAAAATAATTTAAAACAAAAAATATAATGCTAAAAATCAAACTTAATATAATACATGTTGCTATAGGAAAATAAAATGTAACATTTTTCTTTTGAATTAAAATATCCCCAGGCAATCTAAAGTTAGGTAAAAATTTAAATATTATTCCAAAAATAATTAATAAAAAACCAATAAAAAGTAATATATTACCTAAATTATTCATATAATAACCAATACTTTAAATCTTGAATCTTTTCTTTAAAGCTTCTATTTCTTTTTTTGTCAACAATCTCCATTTACCTTGAGACAGACCTTTTTTAGTTAATCCAGCATATTCAACTCTATCTAATTTTTTTATTTTATATCCCAAATGTTCGAAAATTCTACGAACAATTAAATTTTTACCACTATGCAACTGTAAAATAATATGTTTTTTTGACAAACTTCTACCATAATATAATTTATCTGGTTTTATAAAACCATCTTTCAAGCGAAGTCCTTTTTTTAATAATTCAAAATCTTTAGGCAAAAAAGGTTTATCTAAAACAACATGATATTTTTTACTAATTCCAAATTTGGGATGAGATAACTTTTGTGCCAACTGACCATCATTTGTTAATAATAATAATCCCGTTGTATTTCTATCCAATCTACCAACAGGATATATTCGTTGCATTTGCTCATTTTTAATTAAATCAAGAACAGTTTTTCGCCCCTTTTCATCAGATAAAGTTGTAATATAATTTTTTGGTTTATTTAATAATGTGTAAATAAAATCTTGAGGCTTAATTATCTTATTTTTATATTTAATAATATCTTTTGGTTCTACAAAATAAGTTACCTCTTTTATAACCTCTTCATTAACCTTTATCAAACCTTTTTTAATAAGGATAACAGCTTTCCTTCTAGAACATAAACCGCAATATGCTAAATATTTTGCTAAATACACCTTGTTCCTTATTATTTTATAATAATGCAAACTCGATAACTAATAATCTTAAAAAAAGCAATTCAATCAACCCTTCAATACAATTTTCCTCCATGTTTATCCTAAGATTTTGCTTTTGCAAAATTACTCAGGTTGTTTACTTGCAAAACAATTATTCGGTTATAATAAATAAAATTATATATTTACAACCAAAACACTAAAATTTAAATTGTAGTGTATAAAAATTATTGATTAAACAAAATCATTATTATTAATATATAGTAGTGCTCATGACATAAAAACTTAATAATCCTGCTCCAAAGCTACATACAATAATAAAAAAATAAAAAAACAGAAAGGAAAAATTACATGTTGGATAATTGTAGATATAATAACATCAAAATATTACATGAATTAAGTAAACTAGCATGGTTTATAGATAAGCATTGTACACAAAGTAAATATGGATGTAAACATGAATCATGTCAAACACTTCATGAACTAAAAAATACTCTAGAACAATACATAGAACAACTCAATAAACAAATTTAGTTAATAAAAACTTTCAATAATAATATATAATTTTTTTAATAATTTCCTTATCAATACTCCAAAAAGAAGAGGTGATGTTTCTGATTATTTTCTGTTATAAAATAAATACAATCATCTAAATTCATATTTTTTTCAATATTAGGCTCATAAACTAAATTATTAAGCCATTTGCAAAGTTTTTCATATTTTTCTTTATTATTTTTATGCTGAATGTGAATAAAAGTGTCATAATTAAAAATTAAAAAAATTTTGTTTAAAAAAAAATCACATTTTATAATGTCATTCTTTAAATTTTCAATTTTTGTTTCTAAATATTTTCTATTTTCATTATTAAAATCAAACATTATATCAACATTTTTACCACACTCCGCTTCAAAATTTTTTATTTTAATTTCACATTCCTGAAGTTCTATACTCATTTTTGATATCAAGTTATATATATTTTGGTAATTTGCTATAAAATTATATTGTAAATAGCTATTTATTGAATCAAATTTTTCAAAACCTAATTTTTTATAAAATTCAATATTTAAATTTGAATCAATATTTATACGAATTCTCCAATTTTTAAAATTATAAAGTTTAAAAATATAAAAAATCAACAACGGGTTACCCCTTCTTGCTTTCAAATATAAAATCGATTTCTCATACTTATCAGTTGCTTTTACAACTTCAAAATGAACAAATCCCGTTAATTCACCTTTTTCATTTTTAATAATACAAAAACAATTTTTCCCATTCTTAAATAACAATTTTAAATTAGGATATGTTTTAAATGTAGCATAAAATTTATCATTTAATTCTATTCTATTTTTATATATATCCTGTCCTAAATAAACAAAAATTTTACCTTCAATTCTATTATAATCATTATTGATAAAAAATCCTAAATCATGAATATTTGAAAATATGTTATTTTTTAATAAAAAAAGAAAAAAAAATAATATCTTTTTCATAATTTTACAATTGAACAAAAAAATTTTTAAAAAACTTATTAATTACCTTTTTCCATTCGATCATATGTAAATATCATTCTCTCTGAATTAATATACTCAGTAACAAAACCCAAATTTTCATAAAAACATTTATATTTTTGTAAATAATTTTTTTCAATTGCTGAACATCTTATTAATTCAAATTGAATACTAAAACTACATAACTCAGGTACTTTATAGATAGAAAAAATTAATTCATTTGCTTGTCTTGGATAATAAATCCTTTTTTTTAGCCATAAAATTCTGTTCCTTTTATCTTCTTCAAAAAGCACCCATCCTACAGTTTCTTTTAATTTTAAATCACCAACCTCATGTAATATGTAAGCCATAATAACAATATAACTCTGCAAAGGTTCTTCTAGTTGTTTTCTCAACCATTGAATAAAATTAAAGTCATTATTTTTATAATTTTGAAAAAAACAATGCATTAAATCTTCAATATTTTCTTTTATAGTTTCATTTTGCAATCGACATAAATGTACGATAGTACCGTCATTATCCACAAAATTTCCTAATTCACAATTTTCAGAAATCATATTTATTTTTGGCATACAAATACATAATAAAAAAAAGAATATTTTTTTCACAATAATACAATCAAATAAATATTTTATTTAATTTTAACTTAAACTATTCCTATCATCTTATTAAACAATTGCATTTTTAAACATCAAATATTTTTATAAAATAAATTAATTTTTTTTTCATTATTTTTATGTTTTTCGTAAATATCATCACCATTAAAAAGATTTTTTAAATGATTAATTATATAATCATCAGATTTAAATATTAAAAATCGTGTTAAAATATAATTAACTATTGTAATTTTATACTTTATTTTCTGAATTTCTTTTTCTACTATTTTCTCACTCGAATCCCATTTTGCCAACTCAGTTGAAATTTCTTGTGATAATTTAGCTACATTATTTAAACATTCCTGAAAATCATAAATTAATTTATACCACGTAGTGAATTCAACTTCCCTAAACCCTAATTCTTTATAAAAATCCAATTTTTGAATATTATTCTTTGATGAAATATTTATATTTAGAATACTATTCAAAGGATCATAGAAATTAAAAATTGAAAAAATCAAATTTACAGCATGATATGGTAAACATACTATTTTTTTTAAATACAATTGAAATTTATCTAAATTATGAATAACTTCAAAAAGAGCCCATCCTTCAAGCTGCTTCTGATCATTTTTAATTACAACAAGACAATTTCTTTGAATGAAACATTTTTCATTCATTAAATGCCAAATATCTTCCTGCCAAAATATATTTTCAAAATTATATTTTTTATCATTACTTAATTTAATACAACTATCTTTTATTTTATCTATATCGGCATCAAATAATAAATATGTTTCATATTTTTTATTATAAAAATCCTGAAATTTATGTATTGAAATACTTTCTGATAATAAATCAATCTTAATTGAAAAAAATATTAAAAAAATAAACAATCTTTTTTTCATAAAAAATCTCCTTTTTTTAAAAAAATAGTGTTAAGAATTATTTATTTTTTCTTAACACTACAAGTTTTTACCAAAATTTTGAATCAAAAACTACAATATAAAATCAAATTATATAAATATAGTTTTCAAAAAAATTTAATTTACATTGAACAATTTTTTAAATTCATCAAACGAAAAATCATCTTCTTCTTGGCACTTAACTGCAAAATCAATCACTTTTTGCAACAATTCTTCATTATCAGAAAAAGAAACCACAAAATTACAGGTATTTTGGGTTTTATTTTCAATATCATCTTCTATTTCTTTTACCTTTTCCAATTTAACTTCAAAACTTCCACTAAATGACTTTTCATCTTTTACGAGATTAAAAACATTTTCTAAAATCTCAATAGATTTTTCAATATTTTCTTTTACATTTAATTTATCAAAATTTTCTTTTAATTTTAAAACTTTTTCCCAAATTTGCTCACTCGCATTTTCTTTTTTCTCTACACTTAATCTTACATTTATTTGATCAATATCTTCTGTATTATAATCTTGTCTTGATAATTCTTGCTTGCTATTATCCGATTTTTCAAAAATCTCTTGTACAATTTCTTCGGATTGATTTAAATTTGCTTCTTGAGCATTAATACTACAAAACAATACTGCCCAAATAAATAAACCAAAACATCTTGAATTTTCCATGATATTTCCCTCTAATAAAAACCATATTTTTATAATAAAAAAACAAACTTTTTAAAAACGATTTGGTCAGAAAGTAAAAGAAAAAAATAATATTGTCAACTTCTACTACAAGTATAATTGCAAAAATTTAATTTACTCAATAAATAATAAAATCTTTGAATTGTAAAATTCCAAATGAAAAAACCGCACTGTTCCGAATCTTCAGCTTTAATTCCATGCATATATTCGAATCCCCAGTATGATAATTTACTCATGAGATTTTGCGTAATAATACCTTTAAACATAACAATTAAAGATTTTGAAGCAATTAATTTAACAATTTCATCAAACTGTTTTAAACATTCTTCTACTGTCTTACTATTAATCCAACTCAAAGAGAATGAAATATCCTTATAATTAGTTAGTATTCCATTAATTGTAAATATACAAAATTCTCTTTTTTTTGTTTTTTTAAATTTACAATTAATGCTCAATTGATTTTTAATTAAATGTTCATGAATCATTTTAAAAAATAAAATAATTCTTCTTTCTTTGTTAAATTGCTTAATTTTATCAAAATTTTTAGGGTTTCTACACAGTTTACATTCAAACATAAAATTTTGAGTAACAATATCATATTCTGTATTTTTCAAATCAAGATTATTATCCGCATTTAAATAAATCAGTCTCTGTTCTTTATTTTCATCCCAAAATTCTATACTTAAACCAAAACCAAGAACTTTTTCATTCATATATTCTTCTGCATAAAGTGCAACTTCTAATTCAAACCAGCGCCCATCATTCAAATCATTTAAATTTTTATTTAAAGCGTCCAAAGTTTGATTTAATCCCGGTGTATTTGAAGGAAATTTAGATTCAATTTTTTGTAGAATTTCCTGATTAGAAATAGGAAAAACAGAAATTTGAAAAAATGTAAAAACCAATAATATGAAACTTCTTTTTATTAAAAAAGAAATTTGCATATTCCAAATCACTTTAAAATACCACTTTGAAAATAGTTATATAATAAATATTTTCTATATTTTTCTTTCATTTAAGATGTTTATCTTTCTATTTTTCAAAGTTTATTTTTTTACCTTAATTTGACAATTAAATATAAAAAAAACAATAAAAAAAAAATTTAATAAATAACCTACCACTAACTATTATTAATGATAGGCTCCAATTATTTTTTTTACTTTCTTTTAGCTTTTATTTTTTCACTAGAAGATTTAGAATTCTTTTTTGGAATTTCGATTCTTAAAATCCCATCCTTATATTCTGCCTTCGCTTTCGATGCCATTACTTCCGTTGGTAATTGAATAATTCTACTAAATTCCCCTCTTTTAATTTCTTTATAAAAATAATTTTTATTTTCTTCTTTCTTTTCAACCTCTCGTTTACCCGAAATTTTCAAAACATCATCATTTTCAACTGATATATCAATCTTTTCTGGATCAACTTCTGGCAAACTAATTTTTGCTATAATATTACCATTTTTTTCATAAACATCTGCAGCTAAATCAAAACCATATTTTAAATTTGAAAGATTAAAAAAATCTTCTTCAATTAAATCCTCATTTGGATCAATTGGATTCCAATGTATAAGTTTCATTCTTAACTCCCCTTTTTAAAAATATTTATATTACCTTCTAAAACAAAAAAACATAATTGAAAATATAAATCAATAAAAATATTTCAATCTTTTTAACCATAAGTATATAAATAACGCGAGTTCGGGATAAGGAAAAACAAAATGTTAGTAGAAATTTTCTATGAAGTTAATAACTTTTGCAAGTATTTTAAACCAAAAGAAATGAAAATATTAATAGGCAAAAAAAGAAACAAACCAAATTCAATGTATCCAAGCGAAATAATGACAATACTTATTTATTTCCATCATTCAAAATTTAGGATATTTAAGGATTATTATAATTGTATGATAAAAGGTTATTTATCAAAGACATTTACAAATGTATTAAGTTATAATCGATTTACAACAATATCTAAAAGATATTTACTGGCATTATTTATTTTTTCAAGATTGAACAAAACTGGAATTTGTAATGGAGTTTCATTTATAGATTCTACATCTCTAAAGATTTGTCACAACAAGAGAATTAATGCGAATAAATTGTTTAAAGAATCCGCAACTCGTGGTAAAACATCTATGGGGTGGTTTTTTGGATACAAATTGTCGCAGAGAAATAATAAATTTTGTACTAACTCCAGGAAATGTAAGTGATGCTAATGTATGCGTTGTTAATGAATTATGCAAAAAAGTATTTGGAAAATTATTTGGTGATAAAAACTATTCATCAAAAGCTCTTTTCAACAGAACTTTGCCCAAAGTAAAAAAAGTTTAGATTTTTATTAACAAAAAAAGCCATCTGAGCGATCCTATTTAAAAACAAAAACATTAAAAAAGGAGAACTCAGATGGCCAACATATTTCAATTAGAACTAATTACAAAACCAATAATAAAATATGTTTTTGCAATAATTTTGTCTAG
>WJIY01000055.1 GCA_014730005.1 Candidatus Babelota bacterium
AAACTCGAAGAACAAAAAATTTTCAAACGGAAAAAATCTACAGAGCAGGTTTTAATGGATTTAAGAATTCAAAAAACATACATGAAAAATTTTCAATCATACCTGCTGGAGCAAACTATTATGCATTAGGTAAAGTCCTGTCAGTAATTTTCCAATTTTGTTTTAATTTATTTTTGATATAATCACTTATTTCTTCTGGTTGTAAAAGTAGTGATAATTTTTTCATTATTTCGCATTCTAATAAAAATAAGTTACGTATATCGGCTTGTAGATACCAAATTGGCGAAGCTGCAGCCGTTTCTTCAAAATTTTTTACCCAGTTTGTTATTTTGTTTTTTTTTCTTTTTGATAAAAATTTGTATACTACATTCCAAAGAGTAACGCAATATTTTTTTAAAGTACAAACTTCTTTAAAATCATTGATTGATAATTTTTCGAGTAATATCAAGAAATAAATTGCAAAACTTTTAGAATCATTATTAATTGTTAAACTATCAAAAATATTACGAAATAAATGATCTAGAAAATAAAATATAAATTTTTCCTTATTTGTTTTTTCAGGTTGTTCATTGAAAAAAAAATCAGGTTGATGATTGAAAAAAAAATCTGGTATAAAAAGTATTTCTAGTAAATTCTTTGCTTCTGAATAATTTGTTCTTACGAAAGTTTCTTTTAAAAAAGATAAATATCTATCGATTAAAATTAAAGATAAATGATTAGTATCTATATTATCGACATTATAAGATATTGCGTCTGTTGTAGTTAATCCTTTATTTACAAGGTTTGTATATGTATGATTTGTATTTTCTTGTGGATTATCAACTTTATATTTTTTTTGTTCACGAGTATTGTTTGTTTCTAAGTATGCTTGATAAGCTTTTCGTTTTTTACTTACTATAGGAGGGTTAATAGGTGTTGGGGGGCATTCAGAGCTTATGTAATTTTCATTTGAATAAATATCTAAATCATCGTCGTTAATAGATGATGTTGTGGTATTGCTTTCAGGTGATATAGGCGAAGCATATATAGGTGTTGGGGGTAGTAATAAATCATCAATAGGAATTTGATTTTCCATTGATTTGAGATTTATGAAATTATTTGATAAAAGTAATAAAAAAAGTGTATTTTTGAATATATTAAACATATAATTAACCTCCAGTTATTATTAAGTATCTTTAAACAATAATTAATATTATAAAATAGTATTTTGAATCAATCAACAGTAATCAATTAAATGCTATTAGAAAGCCATTTTTAGGTATTTTCCTGTGATGCTAGCATCGTTTTTTGCAATTTTTTCAGGTTTTCCAGTAGCAATAACATACCCGCCGGCATCGCCACCTTCTGGTCCCATATCTATAATATAATCTGCTGTTTTCAAAATATCTAAATTATGTTCAATAACAAGAACAGTATTTCCACGATCAACCAATTTATTTAAAACATCAAGTAGCTTTTCAATGTCATAATTATGCAAGCCTGTTGTCGGTTCATCAAGAATATACATTGTATCTTTTCCTCGTTTCGCGAGTTCATTTACTAATTTTATCCTTTGTGCTTCACCACCTGAAAGTGTTGTTGATGGTTGACCTAGTTTTATATAATCTAGCCCAACTTCGTTTAAAAATTTTAAACGTTTATAAATTCGTGGAAAATTTTTAAAAAATTCTAAAGCTTGTAAAACAGACATGTCTAAAATTTCGGTAATATTTTTATCTTTGTATTTTATTTCTAATGTTTGTTGATTATACCGTTTTCCTTTACATGTTTTACATTGAACAATAACATCTTCAAGAAAGTGCATTGATATTTTTTTTGTTCCATCTCCATTACATTCAAAACATCTTCCATCAGAAACATTAAAACTAAATCTGCCTGGTTTATATCCACGTAAATTGCTTTCAGGTAAACTTGCATAAAGATTTCTTATTTCATCAAAAATTCCAAGATATGTTGCTGGATTTGAGCGTGGTGTTTTTCCAATCGGACTTTGGTCAACCATAACAAAATTGGCTAATTGTTCCGCACCTTCTAATTCATCCATGTGTTTTGCTAGAGCGCAACCACGTGCAAAATAATTTTGTAAAGCTGGCGATAAAGATTGAATTATAAGACTACTTTTCCCAGAACCAGAAACACCTGAAACGGCAACAAATACTCCAAGTGGAATTTCAACATTAACATTCTTTAAATTATTTGCATTGGCATTTTTTATTTTTAAAAATTGCGTAGCATTTCTTTTTTTAGACGATGATTGTATTTTACGTTTTTCAGAAATATATCTTCCAGTTAATGAATTATTATTTTTAGATAATTCATCAGGTGTTCCAACGGCTGTTATTTCTCCTCCTAAAATACCTGCCTGTGGTCCGACATCAATTAAATAGTCTGCAGATTTTATTGTTTCGATATCATGTTCTACAACAAGAACTGTGTTTCCTTGGTCGCGTAATAATTTTAAAGTTTTTATTAAGCGAGCATTATCTCTTTGATGTAGACCGATACTTGGTTCGTCTAAAATATAAATTACTCCGCTTAATGAAGATCCAATTTGTGTTGCAAGCCTTATTCTTTGGCCTTCACCACCTGAAAGTGTTCTTGCGGTTCTTGCTAATGTTAAATATGAAAGACCTACATTATTTAAAAAAGTTAAACGACTTGTAATTTCTTTTAATAAAGATTGAGCTATTTTTTGTTTTTCATCTGAGAATTTGATTTGTTGAAAAAAATCTAAGGCATCTTTAATTGAAAGTTGAGTTATGTCATAAATGTTTTTGTTGTTTATAGTTACAGCTAAGGCTTCGTCTTTTAATCTTTTTCCATCACAATATGTACAAACTTTTTCTTTTGCATATTTACCAAAATGATCTGGATATCTTGTTTTCCAATATTCATCATCATTTTCATTCCAAGGCCATTCTTGAGTAAATCCGAGGCCATGACAATTTTCGCAGGCTCCAATTGGTGAATTGAAAGAAAAAAATCTTGGTTCTAATTCTGGAAATGATTTTACGCATTTCAAACAAATTCTATGTGAAGAATAGGTTTGTGTTTTTTTTGTTTCATCAATTATGCTGCAAAGTCCACCATTTATTTTAAAAGATTTTTCTATTGCTTCTTGTAATCTTTGTTTGTCTTCTTTTACTACTTCAAGGTTATCAATTAAAATGCTGATGTTGTGTTTGTGTGTTTTTTTTATTTTTAAATTTTCAATTTCTTGCTCATCAGTAAATCTATATTTTTTATTATCTATTAAAAATCGATATAAACCTTTATTGAAAAAACTTTTTAGCTCTTTTTTGAATTCACCTTTTTTTTCAATAGCTATTGGTGCTGCAATTGTAATATTTTTATTTAAAAATTTTGCAATTAATTTTTTTGTTATATTTTCAGGGGATTGTGCATTGATTTTTGATTTGCATGCTGAACAATGAGGTGTTCCAATTCGTGCGAATAAAACGCGAAGATAGTCATAAATTTCTGTTATTGTTCCAACAGTAGATCTAGGATTATAACCCACAGTTTTTTGTTCAATTGCAATTGCAGGACAAAGTCCATCAATTTTTTCAACATTGGGACGTTTTGAAATTCCTAAAAATTGACGTGCATATGAAGAAAGCGATTCAACATAACGCCTTTTTCCTTCAGCATAAATTGTGTCTAAAGCAAGAGAACTTTTACCGGATCCTGATGGGCCAGTTATAACTACAAATTTGTTTTTTGGAATTTTTACGTAAATAGATTTTAAATTATGTTCCTTTGCTCCAAAAATTTTAATTGTATTTTTTGACATGGTATTTTTGCCCCCACAAATTTATTTATAAACCATAGCTTTGGCTCTGGATTATATTTAATTATCTTTTCTTTAATTAAGTTTATATAGGGAGAGCATTTTTTCAATATGATAATTAAAAGTTGATATTTTTATGTTTTAAAGACATTTTTTTTGAAGAGAAAATAAGGTTTTCTTGAAAAAAATAGATTGATTGCTATAATCCAATTTTCTAATTTTAATTTGGGGTTGATTAATAATGGCAAAAAATTCAAGGAAAGTTTTTTTATGTATTTATCGAGCACTTTTTTAAAAAAATCTATTTTAATTTTTATTTTTTATTGCTGTGTTTCGGGGGTTTTGTATTCTGTAGAAACTAATAAAACGGATCTAAATGAAAAAAAAGAAGAAGAGACTAGGATTAGAACAAATGATATGAGATCTTTTCCTTATCATATAAATAAGGCTGAAGAATTGCGCGAAGAACGCAAACATAGACAAGACTTACAAGATGATAAGGTGAGGATGTTGCAAGGCATAACAGAAATTAATAATGGAATAAACAGATTAAAGAATGAATTGCAAAATAGAAATTTATCTGATGAAGAAAAAATACAAAAAGAGAATGAGCTTTCAAATAAATATGAAGAATTAAAATATAAAAAACGAGAATTGGATAGAATTGAAGCTTATTTAATAGATGATTCTTGGGGAAAGATTTTTTTTAATGTATTTGCAAAAGATAGTAAAGATTTATTACAGCAAACTCATTTTAAAACAGCTTTAGAAGGTTTATATAAAGGAATTGTATATAAAAGTCTTACTCCTGTTGAAAAAGCTTTAGGTGCGACATTGGAAAATTATGTGAATCGGTTTTTTAGTGGAACGTTTGGAACCCTTGAAAGATTGATATCTTGGATTTATAGACAAATTTTTTGTAATGGTTCACATGCGTTTTCTATTGAGGAGGTAGGTTATTGGAAACAACTTGTAATAAGGGATCTTTATGAAATTGAAATTATGATAAGAAACGTTGAAAAAATTGATTCTCGTGGTCGTGCTGAAATTTTGCGTGAGTATGATAATGCAGAAGATAATAAGCAAGAAATTAATTTGTGGTCAGATTTTATAGAGGATTTAGCTTTAACTTACGAAGAATTAGCAAGTGAAATTGATTCGAGAAAAGATTATTATGGGAATAAAAAAGATGGATATGGTATTTTTAATTGTGTTCAGCGTTTAAAAAATAAGTTATTAAAAGTAAAAAATTTATTTTTAAAAGTTAAAACGGTTAAGGAATTAGCAAATTTACCAGAATCAAAATCGATTATGACAGCAATTAGAAAATCTTTTGAAACTTATTTTGATAATTTAATAAATTTAATAACTCCAGTAGATATTAAAAGCGGTCCAAGTCGTATTCCACCTACTGGTATAAATCATGGCGGTGATAGATGGAATAATTATGGTAGTTCTGGTGGAATGTATCCTCATTCTAGAGCAATAGAATATTAGTAATTTAAATTTATGTATTTTAGATTATTAATTTTAAATTTATTTTTCATAAATTGTTTTTCAAGTTTTTGTTTTTCTTCTTTGGAACAAAAAGATGAATCAATTAATATTGCAAAAATTTCTTTTAAAAGAATAAATGAAAAGAAAGAATTTTTTTTACAAAATTTTTATAACAGTAAAATATTCAGGCGAATAGTTTATACAGCCGGAATTGCAGCAGCAACAGGTGTTGCTTCATATTATACATATGAATTATTTTTAAAAGACGAAAATGAATTAGCAAATGAATCCTCCGATAATAATCCAAAAAATTTGAATCATAATTATGATCATACTTTATATGATTATTATTTAAAGAAATTAAAAAATAATGATTTTAGTGAAGTTTGGAGAGAGCAAGGATTTAGTGGAGTTTGTAAATTCGGACTTAGCAGGGGCATATCTAAAGGAATAAGGCTTGGAATAATTGGTGTTATTATTTCGGTTTTTATGCAGTTGCAGGATAAGACTTTTGGTTCAATGTGGTATAAGTTTTTATCTTTATGGAATGGAAAAGATGAAGAAAACTTTTTGTTAATACAGAAAAGTTTAAGTATAAATATTGATTTATTACTTTCTTTTTTAAATGATGATGAAATTGCTTGTGATAAAGGTGAAATAAAAGATAATTATTTTATTCTTATTAATTCCTTAGAGAGTTTGATTGCATTTGTTTTAGTTAAATTGTATTTGGCTCAGGATGCTAAATCAAATTGTTCGCTTTTGACTATTTCAAATTCTAAGGATTTTTTGATTTTAAATATTGATAATTTTTCAGATAAATTAGCAAAGGTTCTAAATGGAACAGAAAAACAATATTTTGATGTGCAACAAGCAAAAGATTTACGGGGATCTTTTAGACAATTAAATAATCAACTTATTCGGTTTTCAAATTTATGTTATTCGGTTTTTTATGAAAAAAAATAAGCTTATTTTTATTTTTTATTTTTTATTTAGTTTTAACGTTGTACCAATAGTATGTGAGCATAAATTTTTTGATGATGATTTTATAAAAATGATGCACGAATTTTTTCAAAATAGCGAAAAACAGGAAAAAAAGAATAAAGAATTGAATATTGATAATCCTGAAAAATATAAATTATATAAGGAAAGATCGAAAAAAAATTTGCAGAGATTTGAGGATCATTTATCAAAATATTTTCCTAAAGTTTTTTTAATACGTGAGAAGTTTTTAGAAAATATGCATGCAAAAGATATTGCTCCTGCTTTGCAACAAATTATAAACATGTTACATGATAAATCCTGGATGTATGTTGAATATATGTTTAAGCCTTTAGATAAAGTTTTAAAAAAATTAAACGAAAAAGAGGAATGGAGAAAAAATGATTATGATTTTGAATATTTAAATGAAATTTTTAAAAATCAGGAAATTAAAAAATGGTTAAAAACGGGAGGAGGTTTTTGGGAATTTATAGCAGATCAATTAAGTTTTTATTGTGATTTTGTTGATAAAGCTGAGATTGATTTGAAAACGGGAGTGGTTTTTTTTGAAGACGATTTTTGGCAATCTGTTGAATTATTTTACATGCCTTCATGTCAACAACAAGAAGCTGAATCAATAAAGTTAAAAGATTACTGGGTTAAAAAGGGAATTAAGGTACATGAAGATCTTTATGCTTTTACCTTTGACTATTTTGCGAAATTATTTTTAGAAGCAATTTTATATCAAGATTTAATTTTATCAAATAGATTCTTTAACGACTTAAGAAAGTTAGTTAATGATTGTAAAGGTTCTTGTTATGAGGCTAAATATAAAGAATATTTAAAAACTTATAAAGAGCTTTTAGTAAAATTAAGACAAAAAAATATGAAAAATGATTTTGATTCTGCATGGTTAAATTAAATGATTTATTATAAGACTAGTTTTGTTTATAAAATTATAATTTTTTCAACTATAATATTTTTTAACTATTCAAATACTGAAATAACATATAATGATTTTATTGAAAGTTTTGTATCGCATTATGAATTTAACGCTGAGGGAAGATATGCACATGAATATCATCCGGCTCTTTTGGATAGAACTGCACATAGTTTAGATGATTTTGAGACCGATTTAATAAAAAAAGGGTTAAATTTAAAAGGAAGAATAGTCATTTGTGGGTATGAAGAACATGGAATTCCATCTTATTATCCCGATTTTAAACGTTCAGAGATAGACGATGAAGCGAGTTCAAAAAATAATGCTGGTTGGTCTCTTAGATTGCATAATAGATTTGGTTTCATGACAGGTTTTTTGTTTAGAGATTTTGATTATTATACAAAGAAATGGTTTGAGTCTAAAAAAAATATTTTTGAACATATAGATTCAGAAGAAATTGATTTTTTTAATGATAAAGCTGTTATTTTTCATGAACATGCATTTGGAGAAGCTTTGCCTTTAATATATAAAAGTGAGGTAAATATTGTTAAACAATTTAGGACTCAAAATTTTAAAGGAATTTTTCAAGAATTAATTAAATTTTGGAATTGTTTGTATAAAGGAGGTTTAAAAGTTGGAAATCAACAATTTGCAGGTACGCAAGATATTTTATTTTCTATTGAATATGCGAAACATCTTATTAGATCTAATTTACCATTTTTAAGATTTTATGTTGGGCCAGATATTACTTATCCAATAGAGGTATCTGCTATTCAAAACAAGGATGCAACTATTCACGCACAGAATTTTGTTAAAATTTTTTCAAAAAATATATTACGTAAAAACGAAAAACCAACAGCATATATTTTTTGCAGTTTTGTTGATGGGGTTGGTAAAAGTACAATGCTTGGAAATATTAAAAATTATCTAAAATATGATTCAAATATACAAAATTATGAAAGGGTTGATAATTCTTCTTCTCAATTAGCCGAAGTTTTTAAATTAAAAGAAAATATTTTTATTGCAGATTTGCCTGCTCAAGTGAGCCATTTTACATATAAACCAGATGGATTGGTATATGTCTGTGTGGGAAGAGAGATTTCACAACAACTAATTGAACAGGTACAAAAATTTACTAGAGAAAATAAAAATTTGCTTAGAAAAAATTATCAAGAGTTATTAGACGAAGTTAAAAAAATTATAGAAGAAGAAGGATATTTTTCTAAAAAATTGAATGATCCTGAATTCCCAGAAAAAACTTTTTTGAAAAATTTAATATTAACAAAAAAGGAAAAGATTAATCGTTGGATTCCATTTAATTATAAAAACAAAAAATATGTTTTTAATTTTTATGAACCATATCAAATAAGAATATTAACCCCATTAAACTTTGCTCAATCTGAAGGTTTAAAAAATATTGAAACTGAACAAATGTTGTTTTTTGATGGGGTTAGATTACCCTTTCCATACGGATTTTTTATGAAAGATTTAATTGAAAAATTGCAAAACCGAGGGGTACAAGATATTGTTTTTGTAGATTTTATTAGTATGTATCCTCGTTCTTCTCGAGAAAATATTAGAATTAATTATCTTTTACAACAAATGGCTTTATTGAATTCAGATTTTGATCCAATATTTAGTTTATATCGAGATTTTGTAAATGAAGCAGAGTTATTTTCTTTATTAAAAGATTCGGATTCATCCGAAAAAATATTAGGATTTTATAGATTAGAAACTTTAGTTCGACTTGCTTTATTTAAAATTATTGTTGAAAGAGAATATGGAGATTTGGAAGGTTTTTCATTAGAAGATTTAACAAAATTAATTAGATTGCAAATTAAAAAAGTGTTAGAAAATGATACTGCGTTGCTAAATAAATTAACTTATAAAAAACTTAAAGCTGAAACTTTCAATCTTGAAAAAATTTATGGATTGACTAAAAATTTTATTAATATTCAACAATTTTCTTTTACTAAAGCAATTCTTTTTTCGGAGTATTTAAGTAACCTTTTTGCAAGAAATATTTCAAATGATTCATTAAATGAAATTTGGCAGGATCCAGGTGAAATTTTGAATGATGATTTTAGCTTAGATGATGGTGAAATTGATAAAGTTATGACTACAAATAAAGGCATTGATGTGCGTGTTTTATATCGTTTTGATATTGAATGTAAAGATGAAAATTTATTAGCGCCGTTTTTAAGGTCTTTAAGATGTTTATGGTATGCTGCAATTTCAAACCTGATTAATACAAAGCAAATTGGGGTTGATGAATTTATTTTAGAAAAAGAAAAATACTTTGTTCCTCCCATTTTTTTAAAGAGGGGAAAAGAAAATAAGGTATATTTAGTTCAACGTTTATTTAATCCGTGGAATGAAAAAATGCCTGATAATATTAAAAAAATGGATGAAAAATTTAATCTTTTAGGTTTAAAAGAGTCAAAATGGGGCGAATTTAATGATAAACCTTTTTGCTTAGATTGGAAAAGCTTGAATACATATACTAAAATTTTTGCTTTTGATTTTGATAATTCAGCAGAACAAACATATTTATGGAATAAAACAGAAAGTACCTTTATAGTTCAAAATTATCAAAGAGACGTTGATCAACCTTTAGTAATATCGACAGCTGAATTTTATGAAAGGTTGATTAAAAGTTTTATATGGAATAGGGAATATGAGGGTATGTTAAAGCAAGCGCAAAAAAATGGTTATTATAAAGATCGAAAAAAAATAAATGAATCAGAAAAAGAACAAGCAAAAGTAACTAAATATACTGACAATAAATTTGATTATTTTGTAAATCAAAATCAACAGAAACATAAAAAAATTTTTTTAGGATCTGAAGAAAATATAGAGATTGCAAAATTTGTGGTTCGGTGTTTTGCTACACTTGAGATGATAATTAAAGATCCGGATGCTGATATTGGTTTACGTATAGAAAATAAGGAAGATTTTAAAGCGGCAATAAAACTTTTTGAAAAAATAACGTTGCCAAAATATTTTGGAATCTTATTTGAAGTCGATTTATTCGATAATTATGATTATGTTGAACCGGTTGTAGAATTATAATAGCTTGTTTGATTTGTAAGTAAACTTTTTACTTGTAACTCTTCATCAAATTTTTAATTATTTTTTCCAAATTTTGTTTTACTTATATGAACCCCATTTGATCTTCACCCAACTTTGATTTTGTTAAAGCTACGATGGGCTCCCTCACGCCTTCACCAAGGTTTTGATTTATGCAGGTATTGAACAAAATAAAGTAGGATTCTTGTACCAAATTAATGTTAAATTAGCAAAAGATGTTGATAAATGTATAGTTAGGGTGAATTCAAAAGAGAGACTTTTTCCATTTCTTGTTCCGAACTTGCGTTATTTTAACCTTTGATTGGGTTATTATAGTCATCATCGTATTCTTCTTCACTTAGAAAATTTGAATCATAATAATTTTTATCTGTGGTGATCTTTTTCTTCTTCTAAATTTTCTATTGGAAACATATCAAGCATTTGATCATACCCACCCATATTTGTTTTTACATTTTCTTTTGAAGAAACAGTTTTATTATTGTTTATAGTTTTAGTTTTGTTAAAAACAGATTTGAAACTTTCTAAACGTTTTTGTAATAACTCAGTTATATAAGGGTTATCTTTTTGCGCCTGCTCAATAATTTCGTTAAATTTTTTTTGTTTAGATTTAAAAGTATTTTTATTTTCAAATGTAAGGTAATGAGGTGTTTTTAAGTGCGCAATATAATTTTCAACAAATAATTTAATTTGTTGCTTTGTTTCTTTGGATGAATCGCTTGTTGGATTTAAAAGATCTAAAATATTTTGCATTTCTTTTATTTCATTGTTTTTGAATTGAGCTAGATCTTCGTTTTTAATATGTAACATACCTTTAGATATGGAAAAATTAATTAATGTTACAAAGATTAAAGATAATATTTTTTTCATTTTTTTTACTTTAATTTAATTTTTATTTATTTAATTTAGTTACCAAAAGGATTATCGTCATCATCATCATCAGACATAGAATTATAATTTTGAGTTATAGTAAAGTTTTCCTGGGGATCATACTGTGCATTTTCATCATTACTGCCGTAGCTGTTGTTTAAAAAAGGTAATATATCAAAATTACAATTGCGATAATTTTGTTCTGGGGATTGTGATGTTGTAGTTAATGGTTGATTATCATTTTCAACAATAGCTTCTATATAGTTTTTAAAAAATAATTTAAAATTTTCAAGCCTTTGTTTTAATAATTCAATTATATGTGAAAGTTCTTCAAAATTTTTTGATGATTCAGAAATGATAA
>WJIY01000056.1 GCA_014730005.1 Candidatus Babelota bacterium
CTTAAAATCTGGATCTGGTAGAGCTTTTTTAAAAAAACATTTTATATAATGCTTTCGCCAAGGCTACAGCTGGCAAGCCAAAAATTTAGGACTTTATTAAAATTTTATTAGAACAGTTGAAGCGAAAGCTGTCCGCCGAAATTTATCCAATTCTTGCTTTATAAGCTTATTTTTTTCAACTAAAATCATGGGAAAATATTCAAATAAAATTTGTTGTAAAAAAATATCTAAATGAAATGCAATCGAAATAGCTCCGCTAATAATTAAAATTCCAAAAATTTTTCTAATAATTATTGTATGTTTATATAAAATTCCTATCGAACGAAAAGCTTTATTTCCGCCATAAATAATTAAAAACATTGTTAAAACACTACCTAAACTATAAGCCAAAGTAACTAAAAAAACATTCAGTGTTATGTATGAATGTACTGCCAAAAACGTTGTAACTGTCGCCAAAATGGGTCCCGCACATGGAGTCCATATTAAACCTAAAGCTATTCCAAAAATAAATCCCGATTCAAAACCCATTCCATATAACTTAGATTGTTCTTGTATATGTTCTCCAATTCCAATGAAATCTCTAAAAATTTTTGAAAAATAAATTTCCAATTTAGGAAAATAATAAAATTAACCCAAAAAATATAATGATTATTATTGCAAAATACCGCAATAAATTTTGCAGGAAGGTTAAGAGATTTAACAAAAAAATTTAGTGTTAATGTAAAAAAGGTAAAACTTGAAATCAAACCTAAAATAATTCCAAAAGATTTTTTGAATTCTTGACCTATAATTCCTGAAAGCAATATAGGTAAAACTGGCAGATGCATGGAGAAAGTACTGTTATAATACCTGCCAAAAATGAAAACAAAATTAAAATAATCATAAAAAATACCTTATAAACATAATCTCAAAAAAACCATTCAACAAACCCTTTTTATACAATTTTCTTACCTGCTCATCCTGAGAGATGTTTAAAAAGCATTTTAAATACTTTTAAAATTGTATTGAAAAATCATCTTAAGTAATTTTGTTTTTGCAAAATCATATCAAAGGATCATCTTGAGTGCGGCGCTTGTCCACCATGGTTTTCTGAACAAATACAATAATCCTTGTAAACAACAAAAGTGAAGGCGGATGTATCAAAAGATATGGTGTTTGCAAAATCACCGTAATCTCCGCCACAATAGTATGGCTATAGCATACAAACAGTGTATGCAGATTTATAGATCTACAGTTTATTTCGTTTCAAAACAATTATCGAGCTCGCGTTATTTTAGTATGATAACTAGTTGAAAAAATTCCATTTTTAGATAATATGCATTTGATTTGAAAAAAATTTTTTAAAAAAATGATTATTAACAAATAAAAAGCACTAAAAACCGAATTATACCTGTTGTAACGATACAAAATCTTCTGATACATCATGATTATGCCAAGTAAAATTTTGCGTTTGCGGAAACTGTCCAGCTTGTGTTGTTACTGGTTCAATAAATGAGTGTATATTTGAATTTGTCGAACTTTGATTAACAACCTCCGGTAATTCTTGAAAGTCGTCGCATTCAGAGTATTTTTTATTGTCTTCTTCTTTTAAATTTTCAATCTCATTTCTTGTCAGCAACTGTTTGATCTGTAATTCTATGAATTGATTAAGGGTATAATCATCTCGCATTATCTTTTCTAACTCATCATTTTTTTTATTAACGAACTCTCGTAATTCATTTATTTTTTTAATATTATTTTTTGCCATTTTTTGATCATTCTGTTTTTCTTCTTTCAGCAAATTTATTCCTTTAATAACAGAGCCCAAATTAAAACCAAATAATGTACTTAAGCCAAGAGCCCACCAAAAATTTCTTTTTTTCCAAAATTGTGTTTCTTTTTTTACATAATCATTATTAGTATTCTTAACCTTATTCGCCAAGTCTTTTAAAAAAATATTTAATTCTTTTAATTTTTGCTCATCTGAAGTTGCAGTTACAACTTTTTTATATTTTTCAATATTCAAACACAAAAAAGATGAAAATAAATATCTTGTTACAAAATCTGGTTTTAAATCATAGGAAAGTATTAATTTATCTAACAAATCATCTGAAATAATTCGATTAATAAATCCATCTATTTTGCCAAGATTATTATTTGATAAATTCTTCAACTCTTCAATAATCGGCTCAATTTTACTTTTTTGTATACTTGAATTAATACGATTAAAATTAATATTAAAAATAAAAATAAACAAAAATATATTTAACCAATTTTTGAATAATTTTGTTTTTTCAATATTTTTTAATATAGACAACATAACTTCCCCCCTAAAGATTAATAATTTATTTGGTTCCTTTTTTTAAATAATATATAATTCACATAAAAAATTAAATATAAAAGGAAAAAATGTCACAAAATATTTATTACGTAACAAATAATGATGGAAAATTTAAACAAGTACATGAATTTATTGCCAAAAACAATCCACAAATAAACTTAAAACAATTCAAATTAGACATCGAAGAAATTCAAAGTTTAGATCAGAAAAAAATAGTAATTGACAAAGCTCACAAAGCCTGGAACTTCGTTAAAAAGCCTTTTCTGCTTGATGATTCAGCAATATATTTTGAAAAATATAATAATTTTCCTGGAACTTTATCTAAATTTGTTGCGTTAGGTATTGGTTTTGAAGGAATTAAAAAGCTAATAAACAAAGGGGATAAAGCTTTTTTTCTTTTATATATGGTTTATATGGATAAACAAGATTCTATCTCAATGTTTGAAGGTAAATGTGAAGGATCACTTATAAAACCTAGAAAATTTTCTGGCCATATTAATTTGCCTTATTCTTGCTTTTTTATACCTAAAGGAACAAATAAAACATATACACAATTACAAAAAATGCCTCAAGCCGATAAATATCTGTATCGGCTTAAAGCATTAAAAAAATTTTTGAAATGGTACAAGATAAAAATATAATTCGGTACCAAAGTTATGAAGTATAAATAAATCTTAGGACAAAAATTATAAATCAAAAATATGCAATTAATTTAATATGAATCAACTTAAATAGATTTAATTATTATAAAAAATTTTATCCCCCCAACCCCACTAAGTGACAAAAAAGCTATCATACAAAAAATGCATGATAGCTTTTATATTTTTATACAAAGTTTTAATAATCAAACACTAATTATAATTTGAAAAATTAATAACTTTATAATAACAAACAATAATTAATCTAAAAAATTATTAGTCATTTTGTCCGTCATCATTGTCACTATCATCATCATCATTTGGATTATGATAGTAGTGTGTACCCTGACTATTATTACAATTAAAGGTGTTTGTTGGATTCAGCCTATTATGATAGGTGTGATTTTTAGGATTATTATCACCATTAGGCTTAGGATTATTATTATCTGACTTTAATATTCCTTTAACTTTATTTAAACCCTTTTTTGCATACGATTCTTTTCCATTCCAACAACAATCACCCCCAACAACAGCACCAGCCGCTAAAAGTGTTATCAAAACTGCTGCAATCTTTGGATGTTTTTTGGAAATTTTTTTCAATCTTAAATAATTTTCTTTAGTGATTAATTTTGCTTTTTTTAACAATTTTGCATCATTTCTTAAAACGTCATAAGTAATCACACCACCAGCAACCAACATAACCGCAGAACTTATTCCATAAAAATATTTATGTTTTTTTATATGTGCGGATGCTTTACCAAAAGTATCTGTTAGTTTATTAGATTCATACATTGCAAAAACATTTGTTCCAACAACGGATGATAAAAGTACAATTCCTAAAAAAAGCTTTTTCATAATGCTCCCTAAAAAAAAATTAAATTAAACAACCTACTATCATCTTAAACAAACTAAACTTTTATTCTTTAAATTACAACTTTTTTATTCTTTAAATTAAAATTTATTAGAAATTAAAATTATCATAATTATTAATTATGTCAAATTTATAATTTGTAAATTATATGTTAAGATGCTTTTATAAAAAAGTTCACACAAAAAGTATCTTTAAATCTAATTGAAAAATTAAAATTATGTTATTGAAAAAATTAAAAAAAACAATATTAATATTATATTCAATGTGTTTACTCAATACAATCAAACTTCAAATTTTTAGTGATAATAAAATGATAAAATATGCAAATCTTATTAAAACGCATTCACAAATATATAATTTCGAAAAAAACGTAATTAACCAACAATCTATTTATAGACAAAAAAAATTAGAAAAACTATTAAATTTAAAAACAAATAAAAAAAAAACTCGAATTGCAATTTGTTGCAGCGGCGGAGGACTTAGGGCAACTCTTGCAACATCCGGATTACTTCACGCTTTTCAAGAAATTGAGTTACTTGATTGTATAACTCACATATCAACCCTTTCAGGATCAACATGGACTGTTATAGCCTGGCTTTTTAGTAACCAAAGATATGATATTTTTGAACAAAAATTAATAAAAAATTTAGATCATATTGATCAATTAAGAAAAATATCAAATTTAAATTTTGAAAAATTTAAACAAATAAAAAATCTATTTAAACAAACTTACGTTGCTCTTACAAAAAATAAAAATTTTAAAAAAAAAATTAATCAAAATATATCTTTTATCGATTTATATGGATTATTGCTCTGCAATTTAATGTTATATGATCTAGGAGAGAAACGCTTTGAATTGAAACTTTCTGATCTACAACAAAATCTTCAAAATAAAAACCATCCTTTTCCAATATTTACAGCAGCTAGTCAATTAGATTCATATAAATATCAATGGTTAGAATTTACACCATATTTCATCGGCTCTTACTATTTAAATTCATATGTTTTTCCCAATGAATTCGGAAAAACATTTTATAGTGGAAAAACATTAGACTCATTTTCAGAATTACCTATAAGTTATCTTATGGCAATTTTTGGATCTGCTTTTAGTACTAGCCTTAGAGATGCTATACATAAAATCGGATCAATTTTAAATAAAAATGAAATTCAAAAAATAATACAAAATACAGAAAATCTTATTAGCAATTTAACCTGGGCAAACAAAAAAATACTTCCTGCACAAATCTGCAATTTTACTTATGGCATGCAAAACTCTCCAATAAAAAATTGCAATAACATTTCAATTGTAGATGGAGGTTATCTATGTAATATTCCACTAGAACCATTATTACAGCCTCATAGAAAACTTGATATAATATTTGTACTTGATAATACAAGTTTAAAATATATACCTGCAGGCTTTGAATTAAAAAAGGCATGTACTACAGCTCAAACAAAAAACTTGAAACTTCCTATAATTGATTATGAAAAGGCAATCAATGAAAATTTTTCTATCTTTAAAAATGAAAATGATCCACATTGCCCAACAATTGTGTATATTCCTTTAAAAAAAGATATAAATTATTCAAAAAGTTTCGATCCTCAAACAGCAAAATTTTGTAAAACAACTAATTTTTTTTATTCAAAAAAACAAGGTGAAATGCTTTCGGGACTAACAAGACATATTATCTTAAAAAATAAACAAAAAATTTATTCATTAATTAAAAAAAAAATTGAACAATATCATTTTTTGTCTTCCAACAACGATTTTTTGATATCCCACAAAAAATCAAAGGCTTCTTTAGGCGAAAAATTATTTAAATCTGTATTTTGAATGCTTTTCAAAACTTTTTGGTTATTCATAAGTTCTTGTTCTAATAATCTAATTTTATTATTGATATTATTTTGATCAATATAAGCATTATCAAACAATTCATTACTCAAATTTTTATTATTCGCAACATCAGATTTATTTTGCATTGTTTTTAAAATCTCATCAGCTCTTCTTATAATTTGATTGGGCAATTTTGCCAATTTTGCAACTTGTAAACCAAAACTTCCATGAGCTATTCCTTTAGCAATTTTATGTAAAAATATTAACTGATTTTCTGAATTTTTGCTCATCATATAATAATTTTTAATACCATCAAATTTTTCTTGTAGAGTAGTAAGCTCATGATAATGAGTTGCAAAAAGACATTTAGCTTTAACTTTACAAAAAATATATTCAATAATTGATTGTGCTAAAGCAATTCCGTCAAATGTGCTTGTTCCTCTTCCAACCTCATCTAAAATTACCAAACTTTTTTTGGTTGCCTGACCACAAATTATAGCAGTTTCTTCCATTTCAACTAAAAAAGTACTTTTCCCCTCAACTAAATTATCACCTGAACCAATTCGCGTAAAAATTCTATCCAAAATTGGCAAACTTGCATTTGTTGCAGGAACACAGCTACCACATTGCGCCATAATACTTATCAAAGCAACTTGACGTAAATAAGTTGATTTACCACCCATATTTGGTCCAGTTATTAACCACAATGATTCTTCTTTTATTAAATTTGTATCATTTGGTTCAAATTGATTTTCCAATTTTTTCTCAACAACAGGATGCCTCCCCGACTTGATTATAATTTCATTTTTGTTGTTAAAATTAGGTTGAATATAATTATTTTCATATGCAATTACAGCAAAACTATATAAAGCATCTAAATAAGATAATGATTGTGCAACTTGTCGCAATGACGGCAAATATTGTTCAACTTCATTTTTAATTTTTTCATAAACCTCCTTTTCAACAATTTCAATTTCATTTTTTGCTTTAAAAATTTCATGTTCCAAATCTTTTAATTCCTGTGTTATAAATCTTTTTCGGTTAACTAATTTTTGTTGTTCAATATAATTCTCTGGAACAAACTTAAGATTTGGATTCGTAACTTCAATATAATAACCACTTACTTGATTATAACGAATTTTTAAACTTGAAATTGATGTACGTTCAATTTCTTTTTGCTCTAATTTCAAGACCTCTTTTTGTGTATTAGAAACCAAATGTCGTAATCTATCAAGTTTTAAATCAAATCCTTTTTTGATTATAAAAGAATTCGAAAATTCATTATTTAAACTACAATCCAAAAACTGAACTAAAAGAGAAAAATTTAAAAATTTTTCACTAATTAACTTTGTTAAATAAAAATCAAAATTTTGCTGCAAAATAGTTTTTAATTTCGGCAAATACTGCAAAGAATTTTTCAGTGCTACATAATCCTGCAATGTTGCTCTACGTAGTGCAATTCTTCCTATAATTCTTTCTATATCATTTATCTGAATTAAAGTTTCTTCAAGTTGTTGTATCACATCAATCTTTTTACTTAATGCAACAACTACCTCCAATCTTTGCAAAATCTTTTTATAATCAATCAAAGGACGAAGTAACCATTTTTTTATTGTTCTACTTCCCATTGACGTTTTAGATTTATCCATAACGAAAAGTAAACTATTTTTTCTTGTATTATCTTGATTATTTTTAATGATTTCTAAATTTCTTTGTGTTGCAGGATCAAGAATTAAATAATCATCTGGATTATAAAATTGTATATTACGAAATTGATTTAAAGCTGCTTGCTGATTTTTTTTAAAATAACAATAAATAGTTTGCAAAGTATTTAAAATTGCATAATTATCATATAAAAAATTTACAATTTTTGAATCAAACTGTTTTTCAATCCATTCTTTTACAATTGAGGTATCTAAATCATTTTCATTTTTAATATTTTCATATTCAGCAAAACTAACCAAATATCCAAGTTCTCGAAAATAAGTCACATAATTTTTAAAACCTTTTAAACTTGGCAAAATAATCTCATCTGGAAAAAATCTAATTAATTCAGATTCCAAAATTCTATAAGACCCAATGGGAATTTGTGTTGCAAAAAGCTGTGCAGTTAATAATTCTGTAAAAACTAATCCCCAATTATTTTTTGTAGGAAAAAATGAAAAAAGATAACTTGCAGATTTTTCATCAAGCATTAAGCTATCTGTTAATGTTCCTGGCGTAAAAACTTGTGTTACTCCCCGTTTAACTACAACGCCAGGTTGTGGTTTTTCAAGCTGATCACAAATAGCAACTTTAAAACCACCCTTTATTAATTTAAGTAAATAATGATTTAATGCATGAACAGGAATTCCACACAAAGGAATATCTTGCCCGTTATTTTTACCTCTTTTTGTTAAAGCAATTGCCAAAAAAGAAGAGACCCTTTTTGCATCATCAAAAAATAATTCATAAAAATCACCCACTTGAAACAATAAAATCGTATCTGGATATTGTGCTCGGATATCAAAATATTGCTTCATCAATGGAGTTATTTTTTCAACTGGCATAAATTTCCAAAGTCTTTTTATCAGTAATATTATAAAAAATATAATTTAACAGGAATTTACAAAAGCTTAAGTAATTAATAACATTCACATTGTATAGAAAGATCAACTTTTAAATATTGTATTAAAAAATAATTCATAAAATCTTTTATAGATTCACTAGAAAAATAAAGATTCCAATCCAAAGAACGCAAAATATCTTTTTCCATCTTTAAATTTTCTTGAGAATCATTCGAGATTTTTATATAACAGCCATCATAGAAAAATTTATAAATTATCTTCCAAAGCACATTTAAATACTTATTCAAATAATTCCATCGACTTAATAAATCAAATTTATTAAGATCTAAATTATTAATTAGAAAAAAGGAACTTCTAACAGATAATCTTTCTAACAACATCATAAAATAAATAATTTGAATCCGACAATCTTTTGGTAATCTTTTTATATATGCCTCAAATAAACTTAAAAGACTTCTCTTCATTATAATTTCTTTGGTTAAAGAATTTTGTCCCTCAAAAGCTCGCCCCAAAAAACGAAATTGTCATAAAAACTTATTTCTTGTTTTAACTTTTGTTCCTTCAAAAAATCAAAATAATGGTTCACCAAACTTAAAGATAAATCTTTGACAGATATTGTTGATAAACAAACACTTTACTTAAATAAATCAATTTCTCTAGATTTTTGTGACTCCGCAGCCAAATATACATAAAAAATTATATTAAATATGCTTAATGATGCTGCAATAAGTAAATTTAACCTCATATATTATTCCCCCCAAAAAACACCTTTTTTATATAAAATTCACATTATAATTATTCATTTTTTATTTAAAAAGGCAAAAAATTAACTTAATTTTTCAAATAGAACTTTTTCATTTATTATTATTGATAATAATAGCTTTTAAAAACAACATTTTTTAATAATTAATCAATTTTAAATGTAATAATAAATGGAGACAAAAATGAAAAAAATATTAATACTATTAATTACAATATTAAATTTTTCAATAGCAAAAAATATGCCTCATAAAATGCATGCTTCTAAATCATGCATGAATCTAACTGCTATTGCAGAAAACCCACCAAATTGCTCTGATCAAAATATAACTACAAGTACAAATACAAAGCCTAGTCAATTACATCTAGCTCTAATAAAAGCAGAAGATCAATCACCTAATTCAGAAGAAAATAATGATTATGATTTTGTAAATGAACCCACTAAAAACACCCCCAGAGAGCAACAAATAGAAAGTTTTAAAACATTAGAGTTTAACAAAATCAAAGAAGTTGAAAAATCTTTAGAAAACTTATTAGATACAGAAACAAATAAATCCTCAAGGGGAAACACTGAATTAGCAACTAAATTAATGTTATTATTGGAACAAATAGAAAAAATTAATAAATTTAACTGCTTATATGTTAAAAATTTAAGTTTAATTATCAAAAATATGAACATAAATATTCCTCTAACAAAAAATGAAATTCTTAAACAAATCCAGGAATTTAATTTTATCATTTCTGAATCATCAAAAAATTTTGAAGAACTTTCACATATAATTGAATTATTAAAACAAAGGCTTGAAAATTTTAAATTATTTTTTAAAAACTATATAGAAGCTATTGTTGAAAATGATAATCAACCATTAACTA
>WJIY01000057.1 GCA_014730005.1 Candidatus Babelota bacterium
AAAAATCCAGATGTTCAAAGAACAGCAGTGATTAAACATTATGTAGGAAAAAAAATTGAAACGTATAATAGTATTTTATTAGAACGTGAACGCAGGAGAAACAATGTAACTACTCAGAGCAAAATAAGAAAACAAAAAAGTAAAGAAGCATCAGGAATTAGAAATCGTTTAAAAAAATATGATAATAGAAGAAAAAAACATGTAAGAAACATAACATTATCAGATAGTGCGGAACTAACATTGCTTGGAATTAAATCATTTACAGGAGAGCAATTTAATACTATTATTGAAAGAGGATTAAGATTATATTTGTATGAGTTTTCATCACCCGAAAGAAATAAACTTTTGTCTAGGGGTAAAGAAGAATTTATAAAAAAACGTGAAAAGAAGAAATCTTAATTTTAACTCACATTAAATATATAAATTTCCCTTTTCCCCTTCACGAATTCAGGGGAAAAGGGAAATTTCGCTATACACTGAGTAAACCCACCTTTCAATCAGCCTGACGATTTTGAAAAAATTGGCAAATGATTGACTGGTAAGGGTTTACGGAAATACACTCAATATACTATTGGAAATTAAATAAAAACTGAAGTATTTGTTTGTTAAATAAGAAAAATAAAGTATAATATTGCTGTTAAATAAAAAAAACATGCCAGTGTTAATAAAAAAAAAACATGACGGTGTTAACGCCATGTTTTCAAAAATTTTATAACCCTCGGCTATGGTAATATAAAGGTTATGGTATGAATTATATTGTTAAAAATGAAACTTGTCAACACAAAAAAGAAAATTCAAAAACAAAATCTAACATTATCGATAAGATAAAAAACCTTCCAGAAAATATTCATCTAAAACGAATTGGTGAGTTAACAAAAACGCAACGTAAGTTGTTGTCAATTAGGGAGTATGGTCAAAAAGAGTCTATTAACTTGACTACTAAGAACAAATACCGTGTTTTTGACGGTGATGTTAGCAAAATGCAGGAAACATCAGGATTTGAGAATAAATCTGAAAATGATGTTAATCGTATGGCTGGTAAAAATATACGCAAATCTATATCAGATATAGACATGAATGCTGTAAAAAGCAAGTTTAATGTTGACAGAGTTATTAAGCCTAGTGATGATAGATACTCTAATATTTGCAAAAAATCAGAGAGTTATCGTGTGAAGGGTGAAATTTTATCAGGAGAATATAAAGGAAAAACGGTTTTGAGTAGGATCTGGTGTGGGAATTATGGATGTGAAGATTGCACAAGAATAAATTCAGTTCCCCATGTTAAAAGATATATAAAAGAAAAAGTATATAGTGCTGAATTAGGGTTATTTAGAGATGATGTTGCACAAGGGCATCTTGTTGTTACTGTTCCTGATTTGCAAGAAATAAAGTTATTAATGCTTTATGATTATAATAAATATTTTTGCGGTGGATCTGATAAACAGACTAATTTATCAGGAGCAATAAAAAAAGCATTGAGTGAAATCTTAGGAATAGAAAAAGCACGTTTTTATATACATCCTTGTGGCGACAAAGGAAAAACATTTCATCCACATTTTCATATACTATTCAAAATTGATAGAGATAATTCAAATTTTGATATTTTGAAAACAAGAAAAATAAGAAATAAAATAGATAGAAGTAAATATAATGAAAGTGTTATTAGAGGATGGTTACCTCAATATAAGATAAAACAATTTACTGATTATTTAGTAAGGTATTTTCATAAGAAATATAAAAAATATATAAATAATATAGAGAGTAAAATTAAAGATGTTGTTGTAAATTATAATTATCGTTTAGGATACTACAAAAAAGCACATTGTTTAAGATATTGTACTAGATTCATTTATATAAAACCTGATATGAATTATGTTTTATTATGGAAGTATGGAAAACGAATGCAATTTGATTATGGTAAATTTGAGAAAAATTATACAAAAGAGAAATGCCAGGAACTAACAAAAAAATATATAAAAGATATTAATGATATTGATATTGAAGAAATAGTGGATGAACCAAAATTGGATATTGACTGGGATTCTAATTTAGCAAGAACTGTTGATTATTTTAATTATCGTTTATTGAAAGATTTAGGTCATGGAATGATAATAGTTGAAAAAATGAAAGAAGAAGAATCAGATATTGTATGTGAAAATAAAGAACTATTTGCTGTATTTTAATTATTATTGTAACATTATTATGTATACACCTGTATGTACACCTGTATATACACCTGTATACATTCGTGTTACATAATGCTCTATTTGTTACATAATAAATGTGTTACATAATAATGTTACAATAAAAGCAAATACAAGTTGATACAAGTTGGAAAGGAAAAAAGATGGAACTAAAATTAAAAAGAATTGATGATTTGAAATTTAATTTAGACCTTGCAGAAGATGATCAGATTATAATTATTTTTGATCGTGGTGAATGGAAAATTATCGAAAAAGGAAAAGGTTACAAATATTCAGAAAAAATAAAGCATGTATTTCATTGTAGTCAAGTTAAAAGATGGTTGAATAAAAGGAAAATATAATGGCAAAGGTTGGTCGTAAATTAAAAAGAAAAAGTAAAAGGTCTTTTGTTGCTTCTTCTTTAATATTAAAAGGTGGTGCAGGAAAAACTTTTACAGTATATATGTTGTGTGAATATATTAGAGAGAAGTTAAATATTAAAAATTCTTATTTTAATCAGCAATTAGATAAAGTGTTAGTGTGTGATCTTGATAGTCAAATATCTCTTATAGGCAATTTTGAAGGTTTTAAAAATGATCGCAGAACGACTTTTTGGATTGATAAAGAAAAATATGGTGAAAAGTTGTATATTACTCATAAACTACCTACAGAAAACCAATTAGAAGAATTTGATTTTATAATAATTGATAATTCACCTGAATACGAAAAAGTTTTACAAAATAAGATAATGATATTGAATACAAATATATTTATGATGCCGGTAAACAATTTAAACGCTCTTGATCGTGTAGATGAGACAATTAATAGCATACGTGAAATAGAAGATAAAGCAGAAAAAGAGTATTCTGAAATTGTATTAATATATATTGATACAATGCATGTACATCGTCTGGTTCGTGAGGGAATAATAGCATCTTTAAAACAGAAAGAAAAAATGTATCAGAAGGTTAAATATCATAGTCATATACATCACACAAGAAAAGTTTCCCTGGCAGAAACACTCAATGAACCTTTATACAAAACTTTAAGAACGATAAAAGTGGGTGCTGAGTGTGCAAATGTTTCTAAATATATTATTAATAAGTGTTTAAGATACTATGGTTATAAAGCAACTTATATGGAGAAATAAAGTGAAATGAAAGATAAAGAAAAAGAGATAAAAGATTTTTTTAAAAATAATTTTGGTGTTGTATATGGTAAAGGAACAAAGAAAAAGAGCAACAATACAGCAAAGAAAAAGAGCAAGAAAAGTGTCAAGAAAACAGCAAAGAAAAAGAGCAAGAAAAGTGTCAAGAAAACAGCAAAGAAAAAGAGTAAGGAAATTGGAAATAAAGAATTAATAAGTAGAATCATAAATGAAATAGATGATATAAAATGTTTACAATTTGTGACCAAAAATATAGATATACAACATATAATAAGTGAAATTAAAAAAAATCCAGATGTTCAAAGAACAGCAGTGATTAAACATTATGTAGGAAAAAAAATTGAAACGTATAATAGTATTTTATTAGAACGTGAACGCAGGAGAAACAATGTAACTACTCAGAGCAAAATAAGAAAACAAAAAAGT
>WJIY01000058.1 GCA_014730005.1 Candidatus Babelota bacterium
GCTAAAATAAAAGCAATTGCTGGAATACCATTACTGATGGCCATATTAACTATTTTATTGGTTAACAAAGTTAGAGTTGAAATAGGTGCTTTCCATAAACCTTGCCATAATCCTGCAGTTTCTCCAATTTGATAATTAATATTATAAATACCTTGAAGTTCACCCACTTCACGAGTGAGTTCTTTTAATGCATCTTTTAGTTCACTATCATTATTTCTTAAGCCTTCTACGGTTGAACTTAAAATTTCAGATGCGCCTTGTGATGTAGAACCAACAATATGACTTATAAGATTTTTTACAGGCTCAGGTGGAAAGAAATAACAATAAAGAATAAAAATAGGAGTAAACATTATTAATGTTTTGATTGCTCCTTTTTTTGTCAAGATTGTATCAATGCGATCGGCTATAAAATTGAAAGCAGTGTTAACTTTTTGAGAAAGTTCAAATAATTTTTCTGAAGTTAAAGATATTGCAGAAGTAATGTTTTGAAAATTACTTGATTTTGAATTTTGGCAATCATTTAATGAAACTTTAGATAAATTCTCTGGTATTAAAATATTATTCATGTCAGTATTTGATAAAGCTGAAACTGCTGAATTTAGATTTGAAGAAAAAAAATAAATTAAAGAAAAAAATATAAAACTTCTTTTCATATTTCCCCCATTTTATAGATTTATTTTACAAACAGTACTCACTACTTTCAATTTAACAAAAAGTTTATTTTTTACAATTTGAATGGGTTTTTCCCGAATTTTTATAATTTTATATCAATCAAGTATTCAGATTGAAAATATGTATAAATTTTATAAAATGTGATATTCAAACTGTGGCCTTTGCGGGCTATTCATTAATAATCGGGCAAACTTAATTATATAAATTGAATGGTTTTCTTAAATTATTCAAATGGGAGCTTGTATGAATTTTCGCAATTTTGTATTTATAAATTTTTTTACATTATTTGCTAATAATGTTTTTTTAAATATTGAGAATAATTTTAATACTGTAAAACCGATTTTTTTATGTTGTAATGCTGATAATCTTTGTATAAATCTTTTGGAACATCAGGATATAGTGAAAAAACAGAAGAATTAATTTCTCAGGGAATATCGTCTAAAGAAGAAAAAGATGCTTTGCATAAATTAAATGATCAATCTTCTAAGTTATTTAATAAAAAAATTCCTCAAGCTTTTACTGTTGTAAGAAAACAGAATAATGTTTTAGAAATATTGAAAACTGATTTTTGGTAAGATGTTGATTCTTCTTATGACATTACACAAGAATTACTAGATAAGTTAAATATAGAATATTTAAAAAATAAAAGACAGTATTAATTTAGAAATTATTATTAATTTGATTTAGGGCATTGAATTTAATCAATGCCCTTTTTTGTTATCATTTTTTATTTTTCTTATTTAAATTACTTTAGTTCAAGTTTAAATTCTTCATCAGTAGGACAAATTATTATAACTGCAAAGTATATGCTAGATATATTAAATTGAGATTATGAATTGTTTATGAGTTTTGAAGTTGAATGGCAATTGATGAAGTTGCTATTTAAGACAGAACGATGAAAATATTATCTGGGAAATCGGTTTGACTTTTTTGTTGATCAATTATGGTGACCCTAAGGGGAATCGAACCCCTATTTTTGCCGTGAGAGGGCAATGTCCTAACCGTTAGACGATAGGGCCTATCTAAAAAAAGAATACAAAATTACTGAAAACTAGTAAAGTAAGATGATTGTTGATAAGTCAAAGTAAATCTGAATTTTTATAGTGATTTTCAAAAAAATAATATGATATTGATGAGGTTGAGAGAAATAAAAAATCTTCTAACAATAATTTTATTTAGTTTTATTATCGTTCAGCCGACACTTGATAGTAAATTAGAACAAGGTTGCATAGATGTTGGTAATTCATTTACATATCAACCAGATTCAGCTCAATATTTTAATTATTTTATAGATAAGATTACATATCAAAGTGACATATCTTTAAGTTCAGCAGAATTTTTTTATTTGGTTGGATTGAAACCTAAAAGTTGGATTACTAATATAGATTTAGATTTAGCTTATAAAAATTTATCATATAAAAAAAGATTTAAAAATATAGAAATTGAGATTAATAAAACAAACAAAAGTTTTGATTTGTATTTTAAATTAACTTCTCATTGGATTTTTAGAAAGTTAATTTTAGGAGGGGTTTTGTTTGGAAAACATAAATATACTATTTTGTATCAGTTACAACCTGGGGATGTTTTTGATATTAATTTGCATGAAGATTCTGTAAAAGAAATTAAATCATATCTTTATGGTAAAGGTTATTTTAATTGTCAAATAAGAAATGAGCTTATTTATCAAAAAAATAATAAAAGTATTACAACTAAAATAGATATAAAAAAAAATAAACCTTTCATAATAAGACAATTGGATTTTACTTTTGTGAATTTAAAAAATAATCATTTAGAAAAATTAAGTGAAAAACTTGAAACAAAAATAGGAAATAATCTTCTTAATAAAGTTTATGCAAAAAGTTTAATAGAAAAAGAAGTTAAACGGATTAAAAATTATTTTAAAAAAAGAGGTTTTTTAGATTGTCATATTTCGTTGCAAAAGTTGATACATAAAGATAAAAATTTTTTGAATTTGAATTTTAGAATCAAATTAGGAAAACAGCAAAGGCTTAAGTTTTTTGGAAATAGCATATTTACCAATAAACAAATAAATGAAGAAATAATAGGACAAGATTATCCTTCTTGGTATTTTTCGCCTGAAATTATAGCTGAACAAATATTACATGAATATTATAAAAAGGGTTATTGGAATACTGTAATTAATTACAATAAAACTAAGGATAATTTTTTTGAATTTCGAATTGTTGAAAATCAACCAACAATAATTAACCGTATTAAAGTCTATGACATATCAAAAAATGAAACAACAATCGATCCTGTTTTTTTTGTCAAATTTTTAAAAAGGGCAGTTTTTGATGAACAAGCATTGAATGAAAGTATTCTTAATTTAAAAAAATTTTATTTAGAAAAAGGATATTGGAATTTTCAAGTAATTGATAAACAATTAATAAAAAATAATTATGATAAATATTATACATTAATACTAAATATAAAAAGTAATGAACAACGGCTTTGGAGTGGGTTTAAGATTGAAAAATTCGAATTTTTAGAAAAAAATGAATTTTTTAAAAATTATTTTAAAACGACAGAAAAAAATATTCCATTCAATTTTTATTGGCTTTCAGAACAAAAAAATTTTTTACTAAATTATTTTCAACAAAAAGGATATTGGTATGTTGATGTTTATCCTGAATTTAAGTTGCAAAGGTTAAATATCGCTGAAGAAAAATTAAATATATTTGTCAAATGGATTATAAAATTAGGTCCTAAAATTAAATTTGGTAAGGTTTTATTAAAGGGAAACACACGACTACCTTTTTCTAGAATAATACAAGAAGTTCAATTCAAAGAATCCGAAACATGGAATAAGCAAAAAATAGATACTACTCGTTATCATTTAAAACGATTAGATATTTTTAAGCATGTGCAATTGCATCCATATAAAATTTCAGAAAAAAAAAATTCAGCAAAAGAATTAAAGCTACCTGTTATTTTAACACTTATGGATGAAGATCCTATTCAAGCAAGATGTAGGCTTGGTTATTTTTTAACCAGTCAAAATTTTTTGTTTAAAAGAGAATCAACGTACAAGGTTGGAGCATCGTTGATTTTTAGTAATCCAACAAATAATGCAGATAAATTAGATGTTAATGCTGATTTCACAAAATTTGAAAGAAAAATAGATTTTGATTATCAAATTCCTTCGCCATTTGGCATTAAAATTAAAAATTCATCTTTGCTTGGAAAATTTAAAACTTATAGCAATAAATATATTCATCCTGTGGAGATATTAAATAGTGATTCGGCATACGAAGCCCATCAAGATGGTTTTTATGCCGGTTTGAGTAATGAATATAAAAAAGGGTATTTTTGTGGGATTAATTTAGGTAATGAATGGATAAATACTAGTAAAGTTAGGGGAAATTTAAAGTTTTCAAAAAATTTAATAAATAAGACAACACCTTATTTTTTTATAGAGCCGAATTTTGTAATAGATAATTTAGATGATCGTCTTGATACTAAAAGCGGCTCATTAACATTTTTTGCTTTAAAAACTATGATTCCGGAATATTATAGAGGCTTTACAGGAAAAATTATGTTTGAACAGTCTTTGTTTTATCCTGTTTATAATAAACTGATTGCTGCTTTTCGAATACGTTGGGGACATATTTTTAAAACCAAGTTTGAAGATGTACAGCCACCCGAAAGATTTTATTTAGGCGGATCATATTCTGTTCGAGGTTATGAAAAAGATGCTTTGCCACCAATAGGAATTGGATATAAATTAAATGATAAAAACCAACTTGTAAAAACATACACAATTCAAGGGGGAAGTAGTATGGTAAATGGAAATATAGAATTAAGATTCCCAATATATAAATCATTAAAAGGGGTTATTTTTACAGATATTGGTGTTCTGAGTCAATCAGGATTTTGTGGTTTTTATGGAAAATGGTATCCGGCAAGTGGATTTGGAATACGTTACAAAACTCCAATAGGACCAATTAGATTTGATATTGGTTGGAAGTGGAAAAATAGATTGCCAGGAGATAGCTCTTATGCATGGTATTTGACTTTAGGCGAAGCTTTTTAGGTCTAAATGGGTTTTTGGGTAATATTTGATTGAATAATATTTACTTATTGAAATATTGATTGTTTTTGTTATTATTTATATGTACTAATAATAAAGGTTTCCGGTAATAGTCTGGTGATCATTTTTGGTGGGGGAAAATTAATAATTCAAAATTTGTATTTTAATAAACATATTATTAATGGAATAAAATGAATTTAGTTCAAAAAGATGAATTAAGAAATATTGCAATTATTGCGCATGTAGATCATGGAAAAACAACACTTATAGATCAAATGCTTAGTCAATCGGGAACGCTTGATGAAAAAAATCGAATAGATAGAGTAATGGATTCTAATGATCTTGAGAAAGAGCGAGGGATTACTATTCTTGCAAAAAATACATCAATTAGTTTACCTAATGCCAAAATTAATATTGTAGATACACCAGGTCACATGGATTTTGGAGGTGAAGTTGAAAGGACTTTACAAATGGTTGAAGGTTTCTTGCTATTAGTTGATGCTGCAGAAGGTCCTCTTCCTGGCACAAGATTTGTTCTTCAAAAAGCATTAGCACTTAATTTAAAACCTTTAGTATTTATTAATAAGATTGATCGTAAAGACGCAGATATTAAGCGTGTAGAATCTGAAATTAATGATTTATTTTTAGATGTGGCAACCGATGAATCTCAATTAGATTTTCCAATTTTATATGGTTCATCAAAATTGGGTTTTGCGTCAACTGATCCATTAATAAAATCTGGAAATATAAACCCTATTTTTGATGCAATTTTGAATCATGTTCCATCGCCGAAATCAAAATCGGATTTTTTGCAACTTTTGATAACAAATTTAGATTATTCCGATTATATGGGAAGAATTGGTATTGGAAGAATTTTTAGTGGTGAAATAAAAATAGGGGATCAAGTAATTTGTTGTAAAGATAGACAACAAAGTCCTTCAATGCGAGTCACAAAACTTTATAAATTTGAAGGAGTAACAAAAAAAGAGGTAGGATATGCAAAGTATGGTGATATTATAGCGATAACTGGCTTTGAAAATGAAATAACAATTGGTACAACAATATGTAATCATGAAAAGCCTTTTCCTTTAAAATACGTAGCAATTGATGAACCAACATTATCGGTTAATATTTCTGTTAACAATTCTCCTTTTTCGGGACGTGAAGGTAAATTATTAACATCTCGTCAGATAAGAGAAAGGTTGTTTAAAGAATTAAAAACAAATGTTGCTCTTCGTGTAGAAGAAACTAATTCAGCAGATACGTTTAAGGTTTCAGGTCGTGGTCAATTACATATCGGAATATTAGTTGAAAATATGCGACGTGAAGGATTTGAGGTTGCTGTATCAGCACCTGAAGTTATTTATAAAGAAATAAATGGCCAAAAATGTGAACCTTATGAAATATTAACAATAAATATTGATTCGCAATATCAAGGTATTGTGATGGAAAATTTAGGTAGCCGTAAGGCCGAATTAAAAAATATGGAACCTTATGGCGAAAATAAAATAAAAATGGAATTTATAATTCCAGCAAGAGGTTTAATAGGTTTTAGAAGTCAATTTGTGACAAATACCCGTGGTACAGGATTAATTAATCATAGATTTGCAGAATACAAGCCTTATGCTGGACAAATTCAAGGTAGAGTTAATGGTTCTATGATTTCAATGGAAAATGGAATTGTTACAGCATATGCGTTGGATGGATTGCAACCAAGGGGGATGTTGTTTGTATATCCTACAACTGAAACATATCAGGGTATGATTATTGGTGAGCACAACCGTGAAAATGATATAGATGTGAATCCAACAAGAAAGAAAAAATTAACAAATATGCGTGCTGCGGGTTCTGATGATTCTGTAAAACTTGCACCGCCTAAACAGATGTCTTTAGAAGAATCTCTTGAATGGATCAACAATGATGAGTTAATTGAGGTAACTCCAAAATCAATTCGTTTGCGAAAAAAATTTTTAAAAGCTGTTGATCGCAAAAGAAATAAATCTTAGAGAAATAAAATTTTTACTTGTTTGATTTTAAAAATCTTATTTATTAATACGAGAGAATTTTAATTGAACATTATTTGAGAACTGTTACATATATTTAATAAATTGTTTATTATTTTTGCACGATCTTTTTTTAAACAAATAATTTTTACATTTGGTCCTGCGTCAATTGTAAAATAACAATGTATTTTTTGTTTTCTTAAATTTTTTACAAAATCGATTATTTGTAATGTTTGCTTTTGCCAATAATTAATTGCTGGAAAAGAATTTTTCATACACTTGTGCATTTGTAAGCAGTCTAATTCTGCCAGTTTTCCCACAGTTGTAAAATCTTTAGTTTTTATGGCTTGAAGCATCTTAGGGATTCTTTTTTCTGATTTATGAATCCAGTTTTTATAAAAAGAACAAGTATTAACAGTGATTTGCATGGCTTGGCGTGAACTAATATTTTTTTGATCGCTATTGATAATAACAATTATGATACAAAATTCTGGCCAAAAATTTTGATCAAAAATTTGAAAAGCATATGAATCAGAGCCATCATTATAATCCCCTTTATTCCATAAAACGAATCCTTGCTGGATAGATCTTGTGGCAGAACCAGAACCATATCGTGCCAAAATGGATAATTCCTTATTTGATAAATTAAGGTTACAGAATTTATTCAATCCTTTTGCAATAGCAGCAAATCCACTTGCGCTACTTGCTAGTCCAGCGGCAGTTGGAAAATTGTTAGTTGTTTCTATTTTAAAGTTTTTTTTTATTTGATAAATTTTACGAAATAAGTTTAAAAATTTTTTAACATTTTGTATTCCTGTATTGATACCAACTATTTTATCCGTGTTTGATTCGGAGATTGTTGTTGAAGTTTTTAAATAAGGTAAAGAAATAGATAAACTACTTTTTGTAGGTAAAAATAGTTTTTTATCTCTTTTTCCCCAATATTTAATTAATGCAATATTGGCATAAGTTTGAATAGTTATTTTTTTCATACTAATTATATAAATTGAATTAAATTAAACTTTATTTAGTATTTATATACTTGTTGTAGAGTTATTTTACATTAAAAAGGATAAAAATTGATTAATTATTTATCTGGAAAAATAAAAGACATTAAAGAGCAAACAGTTACGTTATTGGTAAATGGAGTTGGTTTTGCTTTACAGGTTGCGCAAACAAAACATCTTATAAAAGACAAGGAGGCAGAATTTTATACTTATTTACATTGGAATTCTGAAAAAGGACCAAGTTTTTATGGATTTTCAAATGAAGTTGAAAAGACTGTTTTTTTATTAATAATTGATTGTCCTAAAATTGGCCCTGGCATTGCTATTAACATTTTATCACAAATAGATTCAATGCAATTTCTTGAAATTGTAAGTTCACAAAATGAAGACGCGTTAAGCGATATAAATGGTATTGGACCCAAAAAGGCTGAACATATAATAATGTTTTTAAAAAATAAAGTTGCAAAACTTTTATCTTCGGGACAAATAAAGATTGGTAAACAACAAAATTTTGTTCAGTGGCAAAATGTCAATGATGTTTTAACATCGCTTAATTATTCCAAATCAGAGATTACAAAGACAATGCAATATTTAACAGAAAAATATTCAACCCAAAATGTATCTATTGATCAACTCATAAGAGCAGCATTGAGTTATTTGTCCGGTAATTTATAAGTTGTATCAAGCAGACGAGGTTTTATATTTTTTATCATCAAATATATTTTTGAAAATACTTATGACCTTATTTTTTATATTTGTAAGAAAAGGATATTTTTTGAACGATTCGTTTTTTAGTACATAATTTTTAACTTTTTCATCAAGATAGGAATATCGTAAACCTAAAAATGTTATGTCATCTTTTTTAAATTCATTTTCGACTTCTTTAAGATATTTTTCTTTATCATCGATAAAAATGATTTTTTTTATATTTTTTAATTTGGGTTGTTCTTTTTGAGCCATTTGCATAAATTCTTTAAGACATTTTCCTTTGCTGTTACGATCACATCCAATTAATCCTTTATAATAAAAGGCCGGAAATTTTTGATTTTTTAAAGAAATTTTATCTTGATCAAAAATTTTTGAATCAAATAATATATTAATCGATTTAAGTTGATTATATGCATATTCAAGCACAATTTCTGACCTTGATGTTAAAGCTAAAGTAATAATATTTTGTTTTTGTATTTTATGAATGGTTTCTACGGTATTTACTTCTACAGGTTTAATTTTTATGTTTTTTTGAATTGTATTATAAGATGTTAAAACTTTACGAACAGCTTTTATTTCACTTAATCCTTGATTAATTTCGTATTTTACCTTAGCTGTAAACCAAATATCACCACCAAAATCATTTTCTGGTTCTGTTAAAGTATTATCAATATCAAATAAGATAAGTGTTTTGGATACATTTTCATCATTTATGTATTTCAAAACTTCTGAAATATTTTTTATTTCAATAATTTTAGTTTTTATCATTGAAAATTTTGTAATACAAATAAAAAGAGATAAATATAAAATTTTTTTCATAACGATATTTCTTTTATGTAGGTTTGATTTTTAATAACAGAATCAAATGGTTTTTTGGGGTTTATTATTTTTTTATGATGCGCAATTCCAAATTCTATAATTTTATCTATAAATTCCATTGGTTTTAATCCTATTTCAGCAGCTTGATGGAAAATACAAGTAGCTGGTGTTAGCGCTGGTAATGTATTAACTTCTAAAATTATAAGACGATGTTTTTTTGTAGGACTTTCTTTTTCTGATTGATAAAAACAATCTATTCTTGCATATCCTTTGCAATCTAAAATTTTATATATATTGCTAATTATATTTTGAATAAATAATATAGAAGCTTTTGGTAATGGTGCTGGAGTTAAATTTTCTCCTGCACCAGGCAAAAACTTTTCTTCTATAGATAAAATATCCTTATTTGTGATGGTTTTACTTGGAGGAAAAACGGTTATTTCTTCATTTCCGATAACTCCACATGTTAATTCGGTTCCTGTGATATATTCTTCTATCAATACATGATTCTTGCTTGATATTTTAAAAAATTGTTTAATTAATGAAAGTAATTGTTTTTTTGTATTAGCTTTTTTTACGTAAAAACTGCATCCATCGTCTACTGGTTTTATAATTAATGGAAAATGTAAATCATCATTTAATTTTTTATTAATTGTTTTTTCAAAGTTTTTTTTACAGATTAAAATAGATTTTGGTGTATCAAAACCGTTTGATTTTAAAAATTGGTTGAGTTTATATTTATCTATACAAAGTGAACTGGTAAAAATGCCTGAGCCATTATAAGGCAAATCAAGCATTTCTAATGTTCCTTGCACTGAACCATTTTCACCAATTCCACCATGAAGTCCGATAAAAACAAAATCACAAATTTTTGGAAGGTTAGACCATCTAATTTTTAGATGATCATTAAGCAAATTTGAAATTTCATGGGTTGAATTTTGGATCAGAAGTTTTTGTGATAATTTATAAAGCTCTTTTTTTTGATCTACAAAAATTGGAATTACTTCATATTTTTGTGGTGAGAGTTTGTAACAAATATTTCTACCTGATTCTAAAGAAATTTCTTTTTCATTTGTGTTGCCTGCAAGCAGAATAGCAATCCTTTTTTTATTTTCGGATTTTTGGTTTTTGTTTTCTAAATTTTTCATTTTTTCAGTTAAACCGTAATTTTTTAATTCAGTTTCAATTAGATAGTTGATAAGTTTTGGATGATTTATTTCTTTTTCTGCAGCTTGATGAAATAAAAAAGTTGCAGGGGACATTCCGGTTAAAGAATTTGGATCTATAATTACAACTTTTCCATCTTTAGTTAAAAATCCATCGATTCTTGAAATTGTAGTAAATTGTAAAACTTGAGAAGCTTTAATACAAGTACTTATAATTTTTTCAAATTTTTTTTTGGAACATCGTGCAGGAGTTATTTTTGTTGCTCGTCCAGGCATATATTTTTGAGTATAATCATAAAATTGAGTTCCCGGTTCAGTAATAACTTCTGTAACAGAAAGAGCAAACCAGTCTTTTGTGAAGTCACTTTTTTGAAGGCAAACGCAAACAAATTCCATGCCTTTTAATTTTTCTTCAATCAAAACTTCTTGCGTGATTCTTGGATCACAATAAGAAGCATCATAAATTGCTTTTAATAATTCATCTTCATTGATAACTATATTTATTCCTAGACTTGAACCTTCATGTGCAGGTTTTACAACTAAAGGAAATGTTATATTTATGTTTTTTAAAAGTTTTAAGATTTGTTCTAAATTTAATTGTTTGATTTGATCAGTTGTTAAAATTAAATCTTTAGCTACTTCAATTTGATTGGCTTGTAAAATTTTTTTTTGAATTATTTTATTCATACCTAAAGAGCTTCCATAAACTTTTGTTCCTAAATATGGAATATCTAAGATTTCTAAAAATCCCTGAATTATTCCATCTTCTCCATATCTACCATGGACAGCCAAATACATAAAATCAATTATTTTTTTTAAATCTTCCCAATCAATTTTTTTTGCTTCCGTATTTAATCTATGATAAAAATCAGAGATTTTTCCTCTGTGTAAAAAATGCCAAGGTAATAAATATAAATGTCCAAGCTCTGTTTGAAAAATAGGAATTATTTCATATTTTTCTGTATCTAGATGATCGCAAATTGTTCTTCCTGAATTTAAAGAGACTTCTCTTTCTATAGATCTTCCCCCCATAAAAACACCGACTTTTATCTTAGAAAATTTTTTAATCATTTTATTTCGCAGAATAACAACTAAATTTTTTTTAAAAAAAAGAGAGGTTAAAAAACCTCTCTAAAATTTTAATATTAAAAGATTTTTTTAGCCAACTAAGATTTCAGATCGTCTATTAGGTGCCAACTCTTTTACTTTTTCTTGTTTTGTTGGGCTATCGCTCCAAACTACAGGCATTTCTTTTCCACATCCAATGGTTTTAATTTTATCTTCAGGTATGCCATTTTTTACCATTTCTTTTTTAATTGCATTTGCACGTTTTTCGGAAAGAGTTAAATTATAAGCATCTGGACCTAATTGACAACAGTGACCTTGGATTACAATATTTTTACCTTTGTCAACGATTTCTTTTGCGGTTTGGATATTTTCTTGTATTGATTCCTTTTGATCTTGTCTGACATCGTTTTTATTTATATCGAAATATACTGTTTTAAATATGCCAGCTTCTTCTTCAGCTTCATCTTCTTGTGTCCAGGTTAGTGCTTCGGTGTTTTCTGATAATTCATTAGATGTAGCGCTTGCTGTTTCAACGGGTTTTTCTTCTTCGGCAAATAAATTTTCTAACTCTTCTTTATCTTCAGCAAATTCATCATTTTCGGTCATAGCAAATTCCGAAATGGATCCATCATCAAAAAAATCTTCAACTTCTTCTTTTACAGTAGGGATTGATTCAGTTTTTGAAGCTAAATTTATATTTGATTCAGAATCTGTCATTGCTGTTTTTTTATTATCTAATTTGCAAACCTTTTTCTTTCCACAAGATGGTAGTAAAAAGAATAATGCTAAAAGAAGTAAAGAAAGATTTTTCTTTGTCTCCATAAAAATTCCTCCTGATTTGGAATTAAAAAATATACCTTATAAACTTACGAGAGCAAACAATACCATAATTTAATTAAATTTCCTACTAATTGTTAGTATTATTGTTTATAATTAAGTAAAATTTTAAAATGAATAAATAAAAACTTAATTTAAATTAAGTAGTACGGAGTATACTACATTGAAAAAAATTTTAATAAATAAAAATTTTTGGCAAACAAGAGTGGCCATTTTAGATCAAAATAAATTACGTGATGTTTATTTTGATACGCATACAAAAGAAGATTTAGAGCGTTGTTTTTTTAAGGGTAAAGTTTCAAAAGTATTACCTGGAATACAAACAGCATTTGTCGACATTGGACAAAAAAAAGCTGGATTTTTACATATATCAGAGATAGATAGAGCTCTTGCTACAGAAAAGACGGCAGAATTTTTACAGGTTGATGACACGCAGGAGCAAGAATTTTTAGATCGAAAAATTAAAAGTGCAATAAGCATTGAAAAAATTCTTACCCCAGGTAGCGAAATTTTAGTGCAAGTGATAAAAGAGCCTGTTTATGAAAAAGGTGCAAAGCTGACAACTTGTTATACATTACCAGGAAAATTTCTTGTATTAATGCCTAATATTCCTCAAATAGGAATTTCAAAAAAAATTGAAAATAAAGAAGAAAGGATGAGATTACGTGAAATATTAGTAAAATCGCTTCCTCCTAAAATGGGGGTAATTATTAGAACAACCGCTGAAGATCGAAAAGCAAAAGATTTGAAACGTGAATTGGCATTTTTAATTAATATATGGAAATCAATTCTCAAAAAATTTAAAAAATCAAAATGTGGTGATAAAATTCATGAAGATTTACCAATAACACTTAGAGCAGTAAGAGATCATTTAGATGATGATGTTGAAGCTGTTATTACTGATAGCAAAGAAGATCAAAAAGCTATATATAAATTTGTTAAAAATTTTACGCCCGAACATGCAAATAAAATAAAATTTTATAATTCACCTCCACCTTTATTTGATAAGTTTGATGTTGAAAAACAGATTAATAAGGCGTTAGAAAAAAAGGTTCCATTAAGATCAGGGGGTTCTTTGATTATTGAAGTAACAGAAGCCATGACAGTTGTTGATGTTAATACAGGTAAATTTATTGGTAAAGATAATCCTGAAGAAACAATTTTGAAGACAAATCTAGAAGCAGCTGAAGAAATTGTTGATCAGTTACGACTTAGAAATATAGGTGGTTTAATAGTAATAGATTTTATTGATATGGCTTCGCATGTTAATAGACAAAAACTTTCTAGGAATTTAGAAAAAGCTTTAAAGGAGCGTGATAAATTTCAATCTGTGACACTCAAGATATCTGAGTTTGGGCTTGTACAAATGACTCGAAAACGTTCGGGTAAAACATTAATTCAACAATTAACAAATACATGTCCTACATGTAATGCAAATGGTTTTATTAAATCGGATTCAACGATTAGTTTTGAACTTTTAAATAATGTAAAAAATGAAATAGTAAGACAAAATATTCATGGAAATATAATATTAACAGTTCCAGAGCGAGTTTTTGAGTATCTTGTGCACAATGAATATCAATCTTTATTGAAATTAGAAAAAAAATTGCAAATAAAAATCATATTGGAAGGAGATAGAAAATTAAAAGAAACACAATTTAATATAGAAAAGGCTAAGTAAACCTTGATTTTTAAATCAAATCAAATTCTGCTAAAATATTTAATTAAATAGTTTTTATAGATAAATAACTGTATTTTAAAAATTAATTAACGTGAACTCTATAATTATTTTGCAATGAAATAAAAGTCATATTTATAAAATCCGCTTACCCTGATTCTGCAAACACCATATCCTGAATGTATTTGGCTTGCTAGAGTTAGGACGGATAAGCATTGCAAGCCATTGCACTTGGTATGATACTTCGATATGGTTTTGTAAAATCAAAATCACTTAGGTTGTGCATGGCCGGAAAATTGTAACAAAGGGTTAGTAGAATAACTTTTTTTAAGATTATTAGTTATTGAACACGCGTTATTTAAAGAATTTATTAATATCCGTATTTAAGTATTTTAATTTAATCTATTGCTGTAAGGATTGGCAAAATGACAACCAAAATCAAAAATATCCTAGATAAATATCCTTCTTACGAAGCTAATATTGGAATCGAAGTTCACGTACAATTAAAAACCGAATCGAAAATATTTTGTTCATGCAGTAATAAATATGGAGAAAAACCAAATAAAAATATATGTCCAATTTGTGCTGGATATCCTGGAATTTTACCTGTTTTAAATAAGAAGGTTGTTGATTTTGCAATTATGGCAGGAATTGCAACAAATTCGAAAATTTCACAGATTTCAAAATTTGCTCGAAAACATTACATGTATCCAGATTTGCCTAAAAACTTTCAAATTACCCAAGGGAACTTGCCTATATGCACACACGGCTATGTAATGATAGATTTACCAGATAAAACTGAAAAAAATATTCGTTTAACAAGGATTCATATGGAGGAAGATGCCGGAAAAACTACCCATGAAGAAGAACAAAGCTTAGTTGATTTGAATAGAGCTGGTACACCTCTTTTAGAAATTGTAAGTTATCCAGATATTTCAGATTCTTCACAAGCTAAATCTTATCTTTCAAATTTAAAATTAATAGTGCAACATTTAAATATTAGTTCTGCAAATATGGAAGAAGGTTCATTTAGAGCAGATGTTAATATTTCTGTTAAGAAAAAAGATGCTCAAAAACTTGGGGTAAAAGTTGAGTTAAAAAATATTAATTCTTTTAAATTTATTGGGCAAGCAATTGATTTTGAAATTGAACGTCAAATAAAATTGCTTGAAGAAAATAAAGCCGTAGTTCAAGAAACTCGTTTGTGGGATGTTAAAAGTCAACAATCAGTTTTTATGCGTTCAAAAGAGGAGGCAGAAGATTATCGTTATTTGCGTGAACCTGATTTGCCTTTAGTTATTGTCGATAATCAATGGATAGAACAAATCAAGAAAAATATGCCTGAATTACCAAGAGAAAAAATCAAAAGATTTCAAAACGAATATAATTTATCTTCTTATGAGGTTGAAAATTTAATATCAGATGTTGAAATTTCTGATTTTTTTGAAAAGGTTGTTAAAATTTGTAATCACCCTAAACAGGTATGCAATTGGATTTTAAGAAATGTTTTAGCTTTTTTAAATGAACACAAAATACAAATAAATGAATCTAAAATTACAGCAGAAAAATTTGCTGAATTAATAAAAGCAATATCAGATGGAGAAATAAATACAAAGGTTGCACAAGACGTATTTTTGGAATTTGCTCGAACAGGTAAATCTCCAAATAAGATTATTGAGGATAAAGATTTAAAACAAATAGTCTCTGAAAAAGAACTTGAAAAAATAATATTATTAGTTATTCAAGAAAATCCAAGTCAGGTTGAACAGTATCGTGCTGGCAAAGAACGCCTTTTTGGATATTTTGTTGGACAATTAATGCAAAAAACTCAAGGAAAAGCAAATCCAAAAATTTTACAAAAATTGCTTAAAAAACACTTAGGTTAATTTGTCATTTCACTTTTTGATCATTCATTAAATCATGGATGATCATTTTTTCTGCAATTCGATTGAATAATGGTGCTGTAATTTGAGAAGCCCACCAACCTGCTCCTTTTGGTTCTTTTATAAATGTAACAATTACTCTTTTGTAATCGTCTTTTTCTACTATTCCACCAAAAGAATAAACATGTGATTTTATAGAATATTTGCCATCCTTTACGCTGCGTGCTGTTCCTGTTTTTCCCATAATTTTATAATCTTGTAGTTCTTTATTATATCTTTGACCAATTGTTTCTAAAATTTTTTTTGTTTGTTTAATGGCTTTATCCGAATAAATTTTTTTGCGAAATGTATTTTGAATTTTTATTGGATCTTTTATCAAAACTGGTTCAATATCATATCCTCCATTTGCAATAATGCTGAATGCTTTTCCTAATTGCAAAAGTGTAGCCATAATTTCATAACCAAAAGACATAACAATTAGAGATGAACGAGACCATTTTTCGGGTGGATTTACGAATCCTTCCCTTTCTCCCGGAAATCTTATATTTGTTTTGTCTCCAAATCCTAGTCTGCGTAAATGTGTATAAAATTTTGGACCTAATCTTTTGACAACTTTTGCGATTCCTACGTTACTTGAATATCTTACTACATCTGTGAATGGTAAAATTCCAACGGGTTTCCAATTTTCAACTTTAAAATTATTTATATATCCAAATTTACCTTGGCAATCTATTTCTTCATCTGGAGTTGTAACTTCTTCTTGCAGGCTTGCTAATGCGGAAAACGCTTTAACTACAGAACCAAGTTCATAACATTCTGTTACAATTTTATTTTTTGTATTGCCTAAATTTTTAATATTTCTTTCGTTAGGATTAAAATCTGGAAAATTTGTCATGCTTAATATTTCGCCAGTTTCGGGATTCATTATCAGGACAGAACCCGATATTGCATTAAATTCTTCAACACTTTGTTTAAGTTCATTATATACTAAAAATTGCAAATTCTTATCGATGGTTAAAGTTACAGGAAGTCCTTTTTTGCCTTGTTGGATAATTTCTTTTTCAAAATAATAATGTCCAGATCTTGCATCTTTTTTGATACTTATAATTGTTGGAATTCCTGCAAGTCGGTTGTTAAATTCTAATTCAATCCCTGCAATGCCTTCATTGTCAATATTTGTAAAACCAATAACAGTTGATGTTGAAGGATACGGATAGAACCTTTGATATTCTTCAACAAAGTGAATATCTTTTAAATTAAAGTTTTTAAGCCATTTAGTTCGATTATCAGAAATTTTTCTTTCTAACCATAAAAATTTTCGATTTTTATCTTTTTTAATTTTTTTATATATATTTTTATAATTTTTTTTCAAAAACTTTTCGATTTTTTCTGGTTCATTGAATTGTGCAGGTAAAATAAAAGCGGAAAGCATTTCTTTGTTTAATGCTAAAGGAACTTTATTGCAATCATAAATTTTAGCTCTAGGTGGGTTTATTTCTAATTCTATTTCATGTTGTTGTCGTGCAAGATTTTGAAAAAAAGCTTTGCGATATATTTGTATTAAATAAAGACGTATTAAAATGAGAGCAAAGAGAAAAAAGAATCCTACGAAAATTATAAAAACTCTGGGCTTGTAATCCTTTTTAATCATTAATATTTAATCCTATGGTTTTGTTTGATTTGTGCATGTAGTAATTTGTGACAATTTTAAAGATTGCATACCTAATTTATCTTTAGCTAAATTATAAATTTTTTCTTGGTCAATTATTGTTAAGTATTTAATTCTTAAATCATTTTTTTGTTTCTTTAAATCATTTTTGTGTTTTTCTATTCTTTGCTTTTCGTAAGTAAGTCTAATTAAAAGATTGTGTTGATAAATTTTTATGAAAATAAAAACTATATTAAGTGTAAATAATATAGTTAAAAACCTTATTTTGATCATTTTTCCCTAAAATATTAAATACTTTACTTGCAAGGATTAGACTATATATGCAAATTTGTTTTTTCTATATATTAATTATTTTGAACTTATTATCCTAATTTTATATTAAAAGGAGATATAATTGTGAAGAAGATAATGATATTTTTGTGTATGATTAATTTAATTTTATTTAGTGGTTGCAAAATGTTTGAGGGTTGGTTTAAGAAAAGCAAACCGATGCAAGAAGTTATTGATACAAATATTATTAAAATCGATACTTCCGATAAGTTTGAAAATGAAGTTTTAGGTTCATCCAAACCAGTAGTAGTTAAGTTTGAAACAGATTGGTGTGGTGCTTGTAGAAGTATGGCTCCAACTTATGAAAAAGTCGCAGATGAATTTGTTGCGAGCATGAAATTTACTCAAGTTGATGCTGATAAACATAAAGAATTAGCACAAAAATATGAAGTAAAAGGTGTGCCAACATTTATCTTCTTTAAAAATGGAGAACTTGTAGAAAAAATAGAAGGTTCAATGGACGAAGATAATTTTAAAGAAAAAATCAAAGAGATTTTAAATAAATAATCTTATTTCTTTCACACAGAATATAAAGGTTCTGTGTGAAAGAAATTTAAAAAATAAATTACTCATAACTATTTTTTATAATATTTACTTTATTTTTTTGTCATCCTGATTAATTGGAAATGTTGATCTATTTTACAGGTTTATACAAATTTTTAGGTTTTTTTTATTTCTTCTAAAAACTTTCGTACAATAGCAAAAAACCTTTCTGGTTCATCAACAAATATCATATGCCCTGATTTTTCAAAAATCTCAATCTGAGCATTGGGGTAATTTTTGCGCATAACTTCAATTCTATTTGGATCCCACCATAACATCTCCCATTTAGCTTCTGCTATTAATGTGGGTATTTCAAAATCATCAAACTTGTTCCTCAAAAAACTTTTTTTATTTATGTTGTCGCTTTCTATGCGCATTAATTCTTCAAATCCTGGTGCACGATTGATTCCATAGAGAGCTATTCTTATCACTTCTTTATTCGTTGGTTTATAAAAACAATAACGTTTCCAATCTCCAGCTTGAAGGCTGTTGTAAATTCCCTGAGACAGATTTAATTTACCATCTTTAACCATTTCCAGAATATTTTGTATAACATCGCGCTCTGCTTGTGAAATAAACATCAGTTCTTTCTCAGAATGTGTTGCATAGTCACTTATTCCTGTTGTGGCAGCCCCTAGAATCAATGCTTTACAATATTCAGGATATTTTAGTGCATAAAGCTGTGCCAATAATCCACCATATGACCATCCAAGCACAACCCATTTGTCAATCTTCAATGCCTTTCGAAGACTTTCTAAGTCTTCGACTGCTTGTTTTAATGTGTATGTTTTTCCGGTATCATCTTTGCTCGATTTTCCTGTTCCCCGTTGATCATAATAAATAACACGAGCAGTATCTTTTAACTGTGAAAAATAAGGATGGAAAAGATGATGTGTACCTCCTGGTCCTCCGTTTATAAGTACAATTGGAATGCCTTGCCCTTCTTCTTCATAATAAAGTTTTCCATTTTCAATATTAATAAAGCCTTTTTTTAGATCTGCAATTTCATCACACAATGGAGGCAAGTTTGGAATATCAAGAACCAATTCTTTTGGAATATTAACAACTCTATCAAAAATTGTTTCTCTTTCAGGAGTTTTTTTGTAACCTTGAGTTACTACAAAAATTAATATTGTTATTATTATTCCAAAAAAAGATAGTTTTAAATTTTTCATTTATTTTCCTTAATTTTGATTAAAATTCAAATATTTGAATATATCTTATTTTAGATTACCAAAATTAAGTGTTTTAAAAAATGCCTTGTTTTCAATAAAAAAAGGATTAAAGCTTTGTTTTTTTTAGCTTTAATCCTATAAAAAAGATTTTTCTCTTACAAAATCAAAACTCTACTTCTTCCACCCATCATAATATTCTTGCATAACATCTTTTATATTTTTACCGATAACTGGATAAGCTTCACTTTCTAGATTAGCAAGAGCAATTCGAATAGATGATTTAGGTCCAGCAAAACCTTCACCAGGCAAACAAATGGTGAATTTTTCTTTTGCAAGTTTGATTAAAAACTCAATTGTTAAAACATTTTTTTCAAAATATTGTGCAAACTCATCACCATATTTTTCTTTTGCCATCTTACCAATATTAAGCAATGTATAATAATAAGTATGCTCAGGGCCTTTTTCGAATTTAATTTCCAGATTTGTATAAAGATCGGTAATGCGTTTTAGCAAAAGAGACTGAATAGATTTTCTATATTTTTTTTTTGTATCTAAAAGTTCAAACAATGCAAAAAGTGACATTATGCATTGTTGTGGACAAGAAAGTCCTCCTGTATGAGCAAGTGCAACATCACGACTATCCATTACAAGACGTTCAATAAATTTTATTTTTTCTGGTTCTGCAGAATCCATTTTGTATCTATCATCTAATTTGGATACTTCAATTTTAGGTAATTTGGAAATAAGTTCATCAATAATGTTATTTTCATGAAGCATAATAATTCCAAGCCGCCAACCAGTCACACCAAAATATTTTGAAAACGAATAAACACAAATTGTGTTTTTAGGAATTACTCCAACAATAGAATTATACTCATCCGAAAAAGTTGCATAAACCGTATCTGTTAATGCGATTAAGTCTTTGCGTTTTTCACTTACAATTTTTTCAATCTTTTCTAATGTTTCTTTTTTTAATGCAACCGATGGAGGATTTGATGGATTTACAAAAAACAATGCTTTAATTTTTGGATCTTCAAGTTTTTTTATTTCTGAATCGGGAATCTGCCAGCCCTCTTCCTCACTTCCTTGGATATAAATTTCAACTAATTGATAATCATTTAATGGTGGAATTTCAAGATATGGAGAAAAAATTGGGGTAATAATTCCAATGTGGTCACCTTTTTTTAAAATTTTGTTTTCTTTTAAAGAATCAAAAATATAAATCATTGCTGCAGTTGCACCTTCTGTTGCAAAAAGATGAAAGTTGCCTTTTTTTGATAGTTCCCCATTAAATAAAACTTGATTTAGATATTCAAAAATTATTTTTTCAACATTTGGAAAAATTCTGGGGGGACTTGGATAAAAATCACCTAAAGAAGCATCCGCTAATTCATGTACCAAATCGTCAGGATTTAGTTTTAATTTTTTTTCGCAAAATCGAAGTGCATCTTTTAAGAATGTTGAAATTTTTTTATCTTCAAGTTTATTTAAGAATTCATCAAATTTTTTGGTAATACCTTCTTTTTTTATTTTTAGTCCTAAATTTTCAATATTTGTATTTTTAGATGCAAGATCTGTTGCAAAAAGATTCAAGTGATTAAATGCAATTCTTGCCATTGTATTTAAAAAATTAGGATTTCCTCTACCTGCATTTAAAACTTTGCCATTTTTTGCTTTTGCTCCATTTTCGGCCATTTTTATTAAAACATTTTTAAATTCAAATGGGCTCATTTCTTCATATTGCTTCATTTCAACTGTCATAAGTTATTCCTTTTTTTAACTCTTAATTTTCCAATTTGGTTTTCTTAAGGCATAAATAATAAATGGTATTGCTAAAATTATTATTGTTCCCAAAATCAAAACTGTTTCATAAACTTGGATATCTCCTGTTGGCAGTTCTGATGGTGGAAATACTGCAACAATATAACCAAGTAATAATGTTAGTAATCCAATCAAGGAAACAATCCATATTCCAAAATTTTCGCCTGGAATTTTATATGTTCTTCTAACTTTAGGTTCTGAATATCTAAGCCTAAGACCAGCAAAAAACATCATGGAATACATTGTAAAATAGATTAACATTGCAATCGCAACAGAAATCCAGAAAGCAATGTTAATATTTGGTAAAAGAAGAAAACTTCCTCCAATTAATGAAATCAAAATAGCTTGAAGAATTAATAATCTTTGTGGAGTTCCATTTCTATTAACTTTTTGAAAATATGGAGGAAGTTGACCACTTTTTGCACTTGCTAATAATCCTTTAACTGGTCCCATTAACCAACTATTTATTGCTCCAAGTGCACCGCATGCGACTAATATTCCTATAAATGGAACAGACCAAGATAAATTAAATTTGGAAAGAAAAGCTGAAAATGCCTCCATTATTCCTGCGAGCAAACTGATTTCTTTTCTTGGAACAACTGTTGCTATTGAAAGTGAACCAAGTACATTTATTAAAAAACCAATAATTACAACAAATAACAATGCAATAGGATAATTTTTTTTGGGATTTTCAACTTCTCCTGCATGTCCTGCAGAAACTTCTATTCCGCAAAATGCTCTCATAAAACCTACAAGTAGAACTAATGTTGTAATTTGATTTAATTTGGGTATTAAATTTTTAAAATTGAACGACATATTTATTTGAGATGGATTTCCCATTGCAAAATAAATAATTCCTAAAATTATTAGCAATGCACCTGGAAATAAAACTCCTCCTAAAAATCCTATCGTACTAATAAGAGAAGAAGTTTGTTGTCCGCGAGATGCAAAATATGTTAGTATCCACAATGTAACCAGCATTATTGTTAGAAGAAAAATTTTGCTTTGTGCCAGTTGAGGTGCAAAAATAAACGCAACTGAACCACCAACAAAATAAAGTTGTGAGATTATTCCAATAATCATGTAGGTCCATTGCAACCAAATGCTGACAAAACCCCAGCGATCACCAAATGCTTCTTTGACCCAAACATAAATTCCACCTTGTTTTGGCCAACCTGTTGCTAGCTCTGCAGAAACAAGTGCTACAGGAATAAAAAATCCAATCGCAGCAACAAGTGCAAAAAATATCATATGCATACCTGTTTCTGCTTCTGTTGGTAAATTACGTATACTTACAGTTAATGCAGATGAAATCATAATCAGAGTGAAAAGACTTATTTTGTGTGATTTATTTTTCATAAAACTTTCTCCTGTTTATAGATTTGTAAAATACATTTGAAAATGTAATAAATTTGGATAGTATTTGTTAAACATTTTAGAATAAAATTATAAATTATTGTCAGAGATAAGTTTGTTGTTTGAAAAAGACGGAATTTATACTGCTTTACTATGTTATAAATATAATCTATAGTAAATGTATCTTTTGTTAATTTCGGTGGGGTTTTCCATAAAAAAAGAAGCCTACTTTTTTATTATTGGATTTATGTAAATGTGTAATAATATACAAGAAAATAAAAATCATTTATTGCTGGAACATCATTATACAATGTGGGATGAAATTGTATGTCATCTTCCTATAGCAATATTTTCTGTTGCTTTTTCTATATTAATGTTAAGTTTTTTATCATATTTTGATGTAGATGGAACTAATCGTATAGGTGCTCATAGATTGTTTCACAATTTTCATATCTTGCATCTTTTATTTGCAGCAACAGGTACTGTACTTACTTATAGAAAATATTCACAAAGGATTATTCCTGCGATAATTGTTGGTTTTTTTGTTCCTGCTATTTTTTGTACTCTTTCTGATATATTATTTCCCTACGTTGCAGGCACCTTATTAGGGGTAAACATGCAATTTCATTGGTGTTTTTTTCATGATTTTGGAACAGTAACTCCATTTTTAATTACAGGGATGGTTAATGGTTGGTTTATGAGTGGTCATTCAACAAATAAAAAACTTTTTTATTCTCAAGGATTTCATTTTTTGCATATTTTTGTAAGTGCTATGGCTTCAATTTTATATTTAGTTGGATATGGTTTTTACAATTGGTTTGAGCATTTAGGTATAATTTTTATTCTTTTAATTTTAATAGTTTTAATTCCATGTACATTATCTGATATAGTGGTGCCTATGATTTTTGCTAAAATTAAAAAATAAATTTGCTTAAGAATTTATTGGTGTTTTATTTGTCCACCTTATAAGGGAAGTGTAGATGAGGCAGATTAAAATTGAAAAAATTTCGAAATCTTTTGAGGGTGAAGCAATCATAAGTGATTTAAGTTTAACTATTCCTGCAGGAAAATTTTTTGCATTACTTGGTCCAAGTGGTTGTGGAAAAACAACAATATTACGTTTAGTTGCAGGTTTGGAAAAGGTGGATTCAGGAAAAATTTATTTAGGGGAAAAAGATATTACAAATATTCCTGTATATGAACGCAATATTAATACTGTATTTCAGCAATACGCGTTATTTCCTCATCTGAGTGTTTTTGAAAATGTGGCTTATAGTTTAAGAGTTAAAAGAGAAAAAGAAAAATTAATACGTGATAAAGTTTTTGATGTTTTAAAAACAGTAAGATTATTAGGTTTTGAATCAAAATCCATTAAAAGTTTATCAGGCGGACAACAACAAAGAGTTGCTCTTGCACGTGCAATTATAAACGAACCTGAAGTTTTATTATTGGATGAACCATTAGCCGCACTTGATCCCAAATTGAAAGAACAGGTGCTTATAGAACTTATTGATTTGCAAGATAAATTAAAAACAACTTTTATTTATGTAACTCATGATCAATTTGAAGCTTTAACAGTTGCTGATCAAATGGCAATAATGAATGCTAATGGAAGAATAGAACAAATTGGTACGCCAAAAGAAATTTATGAATTTCCAATTTCAAGATTCGTTGCAAATTTTGTTGGAACAACAAATATAATTGAAGGGCAATTACGTACAAAAAATGGAGATTTTGAGGTTGAAATTGAAAAATTAGGGAATTTTATGGTATATGCACCAGCAAAAAAGGAATGGATGATTCCTGGGTGCCAATTATTTGTAAGCTTGAGGCCCGAAAAAATTTATATAAGCAAAAAAACAATGGAGGGCTTTTCTAATCATTTGATAGGAAAGGTTCATAACATTATATATTATGGTCGTTCAACTCAATATGATGTAATTCTTATCAATGGTAAAAAGTTAACAGTGTTTGAACAAAATGAAGAACATTTTCCTCAAGAAATTATTGACTATGATGATCAAGTTAATTTGTATTTTCAAAAGGAAAATGTAGTTTTATTGGAGAGTTGATTATAAATGAATATTGTAAGGAAAATATTTAAAGAAGAATTGCCTTTTTTGTTTGCTTGCCCGGCATTGATTTGGCAATTATTTTTTGTGTATCTACCATTAATAGTTTTACTTTTTTATAGCTTTTGGAACAGGGAACAAGTATCAAAATTTTTTAAATTCAGTTTTGTATATTATTCAGAAATATTAAATTTTTTATATGTAAAAGTAATAATTAATTCGGTTATTTTGGCTTTTATCACTGCTATAATAAGTTTAATTATTGCATATCCGGTTGCATATTTTTTTGCGATAAAAGTAAAAAGATTTAAAACTTTTTTATTATTTTCATTAATACTTCCTTCGTGGACAAGTTTTATTGTTCAAATTTATGCATGGTTTTTTTTATTACAAAAAGATAGTTTGTTTAGCATTATTATGTACAAGCTTGGCTTTATTTCTAAAAGTTCACATCTATTAAATGATTATGGTGCAATTTTAGTTGGGATGGTTTATTGTTTTTTGCCCTTTATGATTTTACCTATTTATACGGTATTAGAAAAAATGGACAAAAAATTGCTGGAAGTGTCTGCAGATCTTGGAGCAAATCAAATACAAACATTTAAAAAAATTATTCTACCTTTATCTTTTCCTGGAATAGTAGCAGGTTTTTTATTGGTATTTATTCCGTCTTTTGGGGAATTTGCAGTTCCAGATTTGCTTGGAGGAGGAAAAACAGTTCTTTGGGGTAGTTTGATTGTAGAAAAATTTTTAGTTACTAAAGATTGGCATTCTGGTGCAACTTTGACTATTATGGGAATATTGTTATTAAGTTTAACTTTAATGTTTGGTTATATCATTAATTATTTTTTTAAAAAAATTGTACGTACAAAAATTTAAAATTTTAGGAACTTGTAAATGGTTCGAAGAAAAAAAATCGCGTTCCTTTTAATTCCATTATTTGTGTTTTTTGCATATTTATTTTTGTATCTTCCTATGTTAGTACTTGTTACATTTTCATTTAATGATTCACCAATATCATTAAAATGGGTTGGTTTTACATTGAAATGGTATAAAAATATATTAGCTTCACCTGAAATCCTTAACGCTTTATGGGTTTCTTTGATTGTTGCTTTTGGTGCAACAACTTTGAGTTTGTTACTTGGAACTTTTTTTGTTCTTTCAAGTAGATGGTGGAAAGGTTCATTTTTATATCATATTTTTTATACGAATATAATTTTACCTGACATTATTTTGGCCGTAAGCATTTTAAGTATTTTTACTTTTTTCAAAATTCCTTTAGGATATGGAAGTTTAATAGCAGGACATACAGTTATAGGTTTAGGGTTTGTTGTTCCAATAATAAAAGCACGATTTAATGAATTAGATCCCGCGCTGACTGAAGCTTCATTGGATTTGGGTGCTGGATATATAAAGACTTTTTTTTCAGTTTTATTGCCACTTTTAACACCAGCTTTGATTGCTTCTGGCCTCCTTGTGTTTACATTATCATTAGATGATTTTTTAGTTGCGTTTTTTTGTTCAAGTCCCACTGTTCAAACTTTGTCGGTTTATGTTTATTCTATGATTAAAGCTATAGTTGATCCCACAATAAACGCAATATCAACATGTCTTTTATTTGTTAGTAGTATACTTGTCTTATTATTAAGTTTTTTCAAAGTAATGGATCGAGTTATTTCAAATGAATAGTTTGAATAAGTATTTACCAAAAATGATAATTTTCATTGGGTATCTATTTTTAGGAATGTTGTTTTTTTATGCCCCTAAAATTTATGAGTTGATCACATATGAAGGCAGAAATATAAACGTATATACCTATGCAGATTTTATTTCGCCAGAAACTATTCAAACATTTGAACAAAAAACAGGTATAAAAGTAAGAGTTAAATATTTTGATAATGATAATGAATTACTTGCTAAATTTAGAGTTGATCAGGGTCGGGGATATGATTTAATTACTGCAACAGGATTTGTTATAAATTCTTTAATTAAAGAAAATTTACTTAAAGAATTAGATATATCTAAAGTTTCTAATTATAAGTATTTAGATCCAAAATTATTACAAAAGAATTTAGATCCTGAAAATAATTATTCAATACCATATTTTTGGACAGTAGATGGTATAGTTTTTAATAAAGATGTTGTAACAACACCTATAGATCAAATTCGTTGGGATTTAATTTTTAAAGATCCATCTAGTCAATTGTTAAAAAATGCTAGCAATAAAATTATAATGTTAGATACACCCATTGAAGCTTTTCAGTTAGCAGCGATTTACCTTTTTGGTAAAATTACAGATTTAACGGAATTGCAAATAAGTCAAATTAAACAATTATTAATAAATCAAAAAAGATGGGTTGATGTTTATATGGCTGCGAATTTGCAGTATTATTTACTTTCGGGAGTTTCAAATATAGCTGTTACTTATACAGCTTTTGCAAAAAAAATGTTAGATACAAGTGATCAATATAAATTTGTTATTCCAAAAGAAGGCAGTATAATTACCATTGATAGTTTTGCTATACCAAAGCATAGTAATAAAACAGAATTGACTTATGAATTTATTGATTTTTTATTGTCAAAAGAAATTTTTATTATCAATAGTAAAGAATATGGATATATTCCTTCAAATCTTCAGGCTTATGAACAAGTGAGAGAAATTTTTCATAATGATAAGAATTTATTTCCCGATGCCGAAATGTTTGAAAAATTGCATCAACAACATAAAATTATAAATCCAAAAATAATTGATAATCTTTGGTTAGAAGTTAGATTGGCATAATAAAAAGTTTCATAACAATGCTTTCTTTATGATTTTTTTTACTTTACTGAGAACTATTAAAATTATTATAAAAAAACAAAATAAAATTTTTATGAAAAATAAAATCTTAATTTTTTTTATTTTAGTAAGTACTATTTTATTAAAATATAATCCAATATATTTGCGAATAGAATCAGAGCAACAAAAAGCTATAGTTATTGGTGCAACATCCGGAATAGGAAATGCTCTAACAAAAGTTTTACTTGAAAAAGGATATATTGTTGGTGCAACAGGAAGAAGAATAAATTTACTTGATGATTTAAAAAATAATTATGCAGATATTTTTTACACAAAACAAATGGATATAACAAAAACAGAAGATGCTATAAAAAGTTTTAATGAACTAGTTCAAAAGATGAATGGAGTTGATGTTGTTGTTATAAATGCGGGCGTTGGTTTTGTTAATCCTGATTTAGATTTAGATAAAGAACTTCAAACTATTGCAGTAAATGTTACAGGATTTGTTGCGATGGCGAATGTTGCATACAAATATTTTGAACAACGAAAAAGTGGGCATTTAGTTGGAGTTTCATCAATTGCAGGTTTAATTAGTAATAGTATTGTTCCGGCATATAGTGCTTCAAAAGCATTTGAAATAAATTACCTAAATAGTTTAAGAGCAAAAACCTGCAAAGATAATTTGCCAATAACTATTACAGAAATTTTGCCGGGTTTTGTTGATACTAAAATGATAAATAAAGAAGAAGCTTTTTGGGTTGCAACACCCGAGGAAGCGGCTAAACAAATTTATGGTGCAATTATTAATAAAAAAAATAAAGCATATATTACAAAACGGTGGGCTTTGGTTGCATGGGTTTTAAAATTTATACCATATTCTATTTTGAATAGGTTTTTGTAAACAAATAAGGTTTTTATTATGAACAAAGAAATAGAGGTTAAATTTCAGCTTGATGATAAATTATTTAGTCAAATAAATGAATGGCTTAATAAAAATGCTAAACATGTAAACAAAATAAATCATAGCGAATATTATTTAAATAATCCTAATGCATCATTTTTATTTACGGCACCTGAAGGGTATAAAGATGCAAAAGATTTTCTTCGTATAAGATTTACAAAAGATGGTGACTCTTTTTGTCTTAAAAAATTTCATGAAGATCCTATTGAAAAACGGCCCCTTTATTGCGATGAATATGAAGTAAAAGTATCGGATGGGAAAAAGACATTAGAATTGATGGAAGTTCTTGGATATACTGAACAAACTTTAGTAGAAAAAACTAGAAATATTTACACATTTGATGTCTTTGAAATTGTTATTGATCAGGTAACAAATCTTGGTATTTTTATGGAAGTTGAATTAAAAGCTAAGGTTGATAATGCAAAAATTGGACTTAATTTGATATATGATTTTTTAAAATCAATTGGTATTACAAAATTCAAGTTACAAACTCGAGGTTATACAAGCATGCTTTGGAACCCTGAATATGATTTTGGCAAAGAGGTTGTATTATAGCTTGATTTGATAATGTTTCATATTGAGGAAATTCAAAATGGTTGATTCCCATGTACATTCAAATTATTCACCTGATAGCAAAATTTGTATAAATGAGGGGTGTGAAACAGCAATTCAAAAAAATTTAGATGGATTAATTTTTACCGATCATTTTGAATTGGATTTAGTAAATGCTGAACATGATTTTAATTTTGATATTGCTAAACGTTCAAAAGATTTGGATTTAGCCCGAGAGAAATTTGGCAAAAAATAAAAATACTTAAGGGATTAGAAGCAGGTTTTCAACCACATATTACAGAAGAATTATCAAAAAATATTAACAGCTTTGCTTTTGATTTTGTAATTAACTCTGTTCATGTGATAGATAAAATACATGCCGGGGAAGACGAATATTTTTCAAGTAAAACACAACATAAAGCATATAAAATATATCTTGAAGAAGTTTATGTCTCAGTTTGTAAGTTCAAAAATTATGATGTTATTGGACACATTGGCTTTGTTAGGCGTTATGGCAATTTTTTAGACCGCAGCATGAAATTTTCTGAATATAAAGAAGTATTAGATGAAATTTTAAAGCAGGTTGTAAAAGATGATAAGGGTATTGAAATAAACTCTTCTGGCTATCGAGGTGTGCTAAAAACACCTATTCCAGATTATGACATAGTAAATCGATACATACAGTTAGGAGGAGAAATTATTACTTTGGGTTCAGATTCTCATGTTACAGGAACGAATGCTTCCAACTTTAATTTTGTTAAAGAGAAATTAAAAGATCTTAATTTTAAATACACGGCTTATTTTGAAAATAGAAAACCTAAATTCATAAAATTAAAGTAAAATAAGATTTTTTTGTAATTTGTGATCAATTAAAATTCTTCATCAAATTAATTAAAAAATAAAAATAATATTTAAGGGATGCCTTTTTTTGTTCGATCTGATAGAATAATTGGAAAGGTTTGTCCAAATTCGAGATTGAAAATTGGATTTGGCTATAAACTTATTTTTGATAAAAAAAATAAGGAAATAAAATGATTAAAAGAAAATTAGCATCAGAACTAAAAAATGTAGCGAATCAATTTCCTGTAGTTGCTGTTTTGGGACCACGTCAATCTGGAAAAACAACATTAACTAAGATGACCTTTAAAAAATATGCTTATGTTTCGTTAGAAGAATTAGATAATCAAGAAAATGCAACTTCTGATCCACGACATTTTTTAGAATCACTTAAAAATAAACATGGCATTATATTAGATGAAATTCAGAACACCCCTGGCTTGCTTTCTTATATTCAAACTTACGTGGATGAACATAAAAAACCTGGTTATTTTATTCTTACCGGTTCTCATAATATTTTATTAAATGAAGCAATTTCTCAAACTTTAGCGGGAAGAGTTGCTCTTTTAACGCTGTTACCACTATCGATAGGAGAGCTTAGTCAAGCTAAGTTACTTACACAAAACCTTGAAAAAATTATGTTTACTGGTTGTTATCCTAGAATTTACGATGAAAAAATACAACCACAAAAATGGTATGCGAATTATATACGAACATATATAGAAAGAGATGTACGTATGTTGAAAAATGTATCAAGCCTAAGTCTTTTTCAAAAATTTATTAAACTATGTGCAGGCCGAATTGGGCAATTGGTTAATTTTACTTCTTTAGGAAATGATTGTGGAGTTAGTGCAACCACAGTACGCGATTGGTTATCGATTTTAGAATCTAGTTATATAGTATTTCTTCTTAGGCCGCATCATAAAAATTTTAATAAACGTCTTGTAAAAACGCCAAAGCTCTATTTTTATGATACGGGTCTTGCTTGTTCTTTATTAGAAATGGATGATGAAAAAGAATTACATACAAGTTATTTACGGGGAAATTTATTTGAATCTTTTGTAATATCAGAATTTATAAAAAATCGTTATAACAGAGACCTTAGACCAAATTTATATTTTTGGAGAGATAAACAAGGTCATGAGGTTGATTGCATTATAGAAAAAGGAACAAGGCTAACGCCAATAGAAATAAAAGTTGCAAAAACACTGAATGCATCCTTTTTTGATGAACTAAAATATTGGAATGAACTTGCACATTCTGAAGCAAAAAATAGTTTTTTAATATATGGAGGAAAAGAAAAACATGTAAGGTTTGGAATTAAAGCCTTTGGTTGGCAATCTCTAACATCTGTTTTTCTTAAATCATAATTCAACTTGAATCTATGATGAGAATAAAGCTTATTTATTCTCATCATAAGTTTCAATTTGTTGTTCATTTCTATTTCAACAAAGATTCCGTGGTTTTTTAATCAATCAAAATTTTTAAAAACATTCAAATCGATTTTGGCTTGTCGCAGTATACTTCTAAATGTTCCAAATGGAATTTCTTTTTTATTCATAGGAAGAATAACAATCAAGCCATTATTTTTTTTAAATTTGCCATGAGAACCCTTTTGAGACACAAAAACAAAACCAAGTTTTTCAAGGATTTTTTGAATATGGCTAGAAGAATACAGCTTAGACATTAATAGTCTCTTTACCTAAATATATAGATTCAATCTCAGGCATAACACAGTTGGGTTCATCTTCAAAATAAAGTTCAACAGCTTCTTTTAGATTTTTGACTGCTTCATCAAAAGAATTTCCATGTGAAGAAACATCAATATTTAAACATTGAGCAACAAATTCATTGTTTTCTTTCCATACAACAAAACTCATTGTTTTCATAAAATTAATTCCTTATTTTAATTATTATTTGTGGTGATTATAAATTAATCGTCTCCATTTTACCACATCCTCCAATTTGCTTCCTAAATGTTGTAATTTCAATTTTTTGTAGCAAATTATAAATGCTTAAAATTCCAATTTCCACTCTTTCAATTTGGTGTTCAATTTCAATTTCAACAAAGATTCCTTGATTTTTTTACGTTATCAATTACGATTTTAAAACCATCAACAGAATATTTTTGACGTGTTTTTTCCATTATTCTTTTATCAGTAAAACCAATAGCTTCAAGTAATTTTAGTGTTTGCATTCCGTCAACAAGTTTTACTTCAATTTCATCACAATGAGTTGTGTTTCCTGTTTTGGGATCAACGTGCCAATTTTTATAACAAGCAGAATCGCCTTTATTTGTTAAACGAATTCTAAACCAACGCAATGCATCTTTTTTGCCTTGTGAGTTTATAAAGAAAAATGAATCATTTGGATTATCAAGATAATATTCTTTGTGGTCAATTTGTTCAATAAACTTTGCATTATTATTGAGCCAAGTTTTTTAAAGATTTAGCTGCTCATATGTAATTTGAATTTTGATTTTAACTTCTTTATTCATGGTATTTTTCTCAAATAGGATGTTTTCTGTTTGTAAAAGTTACTTAATTATTTGATAGGTTCGCAACCATTAAAATATATTTTATTTTCATTTATTATTTTTACAACTTTGTATTTTCCTTTGCTGTAGATTTTATCTTTGTTTACGAAATGAGTTGCTTCCAAAATTATTACACTTGCTTTGGGTATTGAAACTTTTCCATCTTTTGATTTTTCTAATAAAGGTTGCTCACCTTCTAGCCAATAGACACGCTGGCCTGTTTTTAAAAAATCATAAACTTTATTTTCTTGCAGATCTTGAGGAATGCATTCTTCTTTTTTCTTTTGACCATTTTTGAATTCAGAAAAATTTCTTAAGACTAAATCTAGTGCAAATTTCATGTTAATAGACATATTGATTTTCCTTCAAAGTTTATTTAGAAATTAGAAATTGTAAGGGTGATTATAAATTAAGGTGGTTTTATTGCTAGTTCCACTTAAATATTGAATTATACATGCTAGTTTTGATAAAAAATAAAATATAAAGGGGATAAAAGCCTTGAGGGAATTTGATCAATAATTTGTTTTTATAAAATTATTGATTTTGGGGAAGGGATCAATTATTAATAAAAATATATTTTTTATACTATTCATTTGTGTAGTAAATCTTTCAGCAAATCAATTAAAAGTTTCTGAACCGCCTGAATTTTGCAAACAAGGTAAAATTGTTTTTGTAACAGGTTCATGTTCTTCGGGTAAATCATCACTTGTAGATTGCTTATCTAAAAAAATAAATGCAAAAGTTTTTAAATTTGATGACTATGTTATGCCAATGATTATTAAAAAATTTGTTGAAAAACATTATGGCAAGTTGGCGGTTTTTTTTGTGAATAATTTTATGATGCGTAATTTTTTTACGACTATTAATTTTTTAAGTGAGAAAAGAAAATACGAATTACAGAAAAAATTTTATGCAGATCTGCAGCAAGGACTTGCAGATGAACCAACAAGAAAAATGTATAATGCTGCAGTGATAACAGCACAAAAAGGAAATAATGTTGTTATTGAATCGCCATTATTTCTTTGGGAAGGAGTAGATCTTTTAAATAATCTTCCTGCATTGGGTGAGAAAAATATTACTTATGTTTTAGCATATTGTCCGTGGAATGATTTAATCAATCGAATAAAGCAAAGAAATTTAACTAAAAATAAAAAAAATCGTCGTGAGCTCGATTGGGTTGTGATTAATTTTATACATAACTTTGATATTTCATTAAACCGACATAGAAATAATTATTTAGAATGTTTAAATAGTGATAATGTGCGTAATGTAATTTTAGAACATTCAAAATTTTTATACAAAAAACAAAGACAAAAGCTTATGCCCGAAACTCGACAATATGCGCTTAGTACCTTTAATAAAAATAATTCTTTTTATTATATTTATCCTAGATTTAAATACTCAATTATTATTAATACAAAGGTTAATACACCAGAGCAGGGGGCTGATATGGTTTTTAATAAGATTATTTTACAAGCATAGATTTAGACTTATAAGAATAATTAGTTTTACTTTTGAGCACACCAAGTAGCTTCTCTATATTCTTTCCATAAAATATCAATGTTTCTAAAGCCTGCATTTTGTAAAATACTTAACTCTTCAGATACTTTTATTAGATAATCTTCTTCTTTTGTTTCAAGATCATCAAGCCATTTTCTTGTTGTTGCAAAATCTTTAAATCTAGGATCTTTGTATTCTGTTCTTTTAAGAATTCCTTCAATGCGAAGTTTTTGATATACATTTTCAAGTTCTTGAGTTTCTCCAATAACACAATCAGCATTAAAAAACCATCCATTTGGTTTTAATAATTTGAAAATATATTTTAAACAATTTTCTTTTTCAGGAATTAATAAATGATGTAATGCAAAAGAGGCAAAAATTACATCAAAAACTGATTGTTCTTGAATTAAGTTTTGCAATTTACCAAAATCTCCAACTATAAATTCAACTGAATTTGAAAGTTTTCCTAATCTTGTTTTTGCCAATTCTATCATTGCCTCGGCACCATCGATTGCAATAATTGATGAATTTGGAAATTTTTCTAAATATTTTTTTGTAAAAAACCCTGTTCCAGTTCCTAGGTCTATCGCCTTTATTTTTGCTTGTTTATCATATGGTAGAAAATTTAGTACAACATCAACCATTTTGGGGCGGTTTGGATGCATGATATCCATATCGATATCATATTGTTTAACTCTATTTTCTAGATCATACATAGAAATGGATTGTTTTGTGTTGTTCATAAAATTTACCTAAATTATTTATTTTTTTATGAATTTTGTAATTTTATTAGCAGCTTGTTCAGGAGTTAATTCACTAGTATTTAACGTTAGATCATAATCAATACCTTGATGAACAGTATCATAATGACTTCGAGCATGGCCTTGAGGTGAAGTGCCGCGTGCTTTTTCTCTTTTTTCTATTGATTCTAATGATGCATTCACGCCAACCCAAATAACATTTATATCTTTTAATACTTCTTGAATATCTTTTAACCATTCATCTTCATATTTTATATAATCAACAATTACATTGTTACCACAATTAGCATAAGCAGCTATTGCACGGTGCATACCTTTTATAACATTTTGACCTTTTGGTCCAAAAACTGCTGTGACTATTGGATGTCCTTGCTTGTCTTCAGATTTAGTTATAGTCATTATTGATTTATGTTCTGGTTTATCATCTAACCAATGAGGTGGAATAACTCCAACATATAAATGATCGATTCCAGTTCCAAGCCATGGAGTATTTTGTTTTGCTTGAAATGCCTTGATTATACTGGTTTTACCACTTGAAGATGGTCCATTTAAAATTATTACGGTTCCATTTGAATTCGATTTTTTAAATTTGTTCATGCATGCCCCCATGAATAAAATTAAAAATGTCAAACTAATTCCATATGTTAAATATTTTAACAATGTCATTATCTTCCTCTTTGCAATGCAGCGGCATAATTAAAATTATAAAAATATTTCTGCCATTGTTCATCAGTAGAATTATATTCATTATCACATACAAAGTGGTCAGCAAGAGCTTCACGAACACGTAAAATTTCTCGAAGTCTTTTTTGGTTTTTTGGATCTGAAATAGTAAGATCTAAAAGTTCTAAGGCACGATCAAATGCTTTATTACTACGATTTATATCTTTATTTTTCCAAATAATTGTTCTTTCTATTTCACTTCCAACATTTGCAAGTTGTTCAACAAGAGAAAATTTAAACCATCGTCCAGATGCCAATTCTTTGTGAATTATCATTTTGTTACCAATCTATTAACAATAGTTATTATTTTTTTACGAATATTTGGATCTTCAATGCTGCAGCTTCTGTTTCCAGAAGAAGGACGAATGTTTATCATAGAATCGAATTCGATCCAATTTTCGGTATCAATATCCTCTGGATAAAGATTTATACCCCATAAATTTTCTTGGTTTGATTCGTTTTCTAATAATAATTCTTCTTCATCTGAATGAAGTTCAGCATCTACAACCATTATTTCTTTTTCAATATCAACAACGGCTTTAACTAAACTTCCAAACATTTTTTCAGACATTTTTTTTAGCTCATCAACTGAAATTTTATTTTCTACAAGTTTCATATGAACTTTCTCTAGTTAAATTTTATTTATAAATTCTATAATCAATTTTGAAATTTTATTTTCTAAATCACGATTAAATATCATATGCCCCATTCCTGGAATGATTTTTAATGTAGAACTTGGAATAGTTTGAGCTGTTTGTTGCGCATTAACAGGTAACATAATATAATCTTCTTGCCCATGAATGATAAGAGTGGGAATTTTTATTTTTTGTAAATCTTCTTTTGTTATTTTTATATTTTCTTGAGCTTTTACATGATTATGTGGAATTTGAAAAGATTTAATTTGTCCCTCTTCTGTTTTATACATATGCTTACTTCGTTGATACATATCTTTGATATATTCTGTTGCCATTTTTTCATCGAATGCAAGTGTACCATTAAGATATCTATATGATTTTAAAAAACCGGAAATACTTTCTTCAAAATTCATTGTTGGTTTGTTTTCAAGCAATACCTTCCAAGTTTTTTCTAAGATTTCTTTTTCTTTTTTTGATAATGAAACATTGCTTAATAATCCATCAGAAATAGATGTAATGCTTTGACATCTATTTGAATAATTTAATGCAAGAAGTTGTACAATCATTCCGCCCATTGAATGCCCAACAAAATGAGCTTTTTTAATTTTGTATATATCTAAAATTGCAATCGCATCTTTTTCTAAATCAGTTAAAGTATATGGATTTTTTTCATAATCAATAGATGAGGATAATCCCATATCACGATGGTCATAACGAATTACAAAATAACCAGCATCAGAAATTTTTTTACAAAATTCATCCGTCCAAAAAAGTGCTGGTGCCATTGCTCCTGCAATTAATAGAACAGAAGGATTTTTTTGATCTCCAAAAGTTTGAGTACAAATTTGTATGTCACCAGATTTTATATGTTTTTCTATTTTGTTTTCATACAATTTACAAGCAGGCTGTTCATTGCTAATGCAATTCATTCCTCCTCCTCCTGCATTGATCGGCTCTGGATTTATTTGAATTATTTTATGTTTAGGGAAGCATTTTTGTAATGTATCAAAAGCTTCTTGATCTGTTTTTTTAAATGAATTGCTTCTTCCTGGTTTATAATATCTAGGCAAAAGAATAACATTGTTGCTTATGAGATAGTTGCAATAACTTGCAGGTAATATGTATTTTGCGGGTTCCTGAATAATAAGTGGACTTTGCATTTTAGTGTGATAATATCGTATTTGCTTAAATTTTGGATCACGTTCATCAATTTCATAAATAAGATCATCTGGAAGTGGAAATCTTATAATTTCTAAAGGGTGACCATTTTCATCTGTTTGCTTTTGTAACAACTTATAATTTTCTTCCATATTGTCGTATGAAATTTTAGCAATTGGGGATTTTTGTGCTTGTTCTTCAGTCACTTGAACCAATAAAATTTTTCGTGAACCTACAAAGCGACAAAATTCATCTACATGGCCGCCTGCTGCCATGGCATACACGTTTCCGGGTAATAATGAAGTAAGTGTTAGCACATCACTTGCAAGTCCTTTTTTTACCCAAATAATATGTTTAAAGTTATATATCTTTTTTAAAATATCTTCTATCTCTTTGAGTGTAAGATTAGGATTGCGTTCGCGCTCTACCTCCTCACATAAAATAACTGAGCCTTTTCCGTTAAAAGATTTTCCTCCACCTTCTCCAACGTATGATGTTTTTTCTACTGGAATATTAAGTAATTTTCCCAAGTCACTTGGTACATTGTTTGTTTTTTTACCGCAACCCCATTCGGTAAAACCAGACTGTATTATTTTAAAATCACCATTAGAGCAAAGCCATATTGGACCAGTATCACGAATCCAAATATTATCATGTTTAACCAAAACTATTTCTACTTTTTCCGGAGGAATATTTTGTTGTTTTAATAGTGTTTTGAACCAATTAGCTTGTTGTTCATCATTAGCTAAAACTCTTATTTTCACAAATGGTAATAAGCTTTTAATCATTTCGATTTGAACATCTTCAATTGTTTTTGGTTCAGAGTAAAATCGAATTGGATCAAAAAATTGTTCCGATGATAGTGCAAGAATAATATGAGATTGTGGTTCCCATCTCGCAGGAACGTGCCAATTGGTCATTAGTTTTACCTTTAAAAATATCAACAGAAGTTTGTTTAAATCATTCTAGCATTTTTTTTGCTCTATCAATAATTTGTCCCAAAAAGCTTTGAAATTCTAGTATATTAAAAGCAATATGTTGATTAGATATTACTTTTTCTAAGATTTTTTTTAGTAAAATAGCTGTATCATATTTATTAAGAACTTTAAGTCCGGGTGTAGAAAAAATTCCCAGTGTTCTACATAATGACGAAAATGATCATTCCAAAATAAATTAAGCAAAGTATTTTCAGGTTTTTCTAGATGAAGAAACGCTTGGTTTAGATCATCAAAAAGTTGTTTGTTATTTAAGATAGTTTTTATAATTTTTTGTCTTTTTATAAGTTTTTTGGAGTTATAAATTGGGTGAAAAAGTATTTGGAAAAAACTTATTGTTCCTATTGCGGTATTTGTTCTACTAAGAATATTTACTATTTATTTTGTCCTATCAGATTGTCCGCAAAAAAAGTTCAAGTCTTTCCATGTTGTTATCTCATCCAAATTAATGTCTTTATTTTTATTTTCTTTGAAAAAATGAAAAGCTAATTCTCTTTTTTATCCTGAAAATGGATTTAATCTATGCTGTAAAAGAAGTCTAAAATATTCTTCTGCAATATTAGCTACACTAAGAACAATCTTCTTTTTAAATTGATATTGCAAATTTCTTCCTGAGGGGTGTAATTTTTTGTATATTTTTTCATATTAATTTCCAAATTAATTTTGTATTCATTGAGAAAACTTTTTTTATTAATAATAAAAAAGTAGTATTTTATAATTTAAAAA
>WJIY01000007.1 GCA_014730005.1 Candidatus Babelota bacterium
CTTTAGATTTTAAACGTCCAGATCCAAATAATACAAAAGCATCAGCAGGATACTATCAATTAGCTGGAGAACAAGGAAAAAAAGGAGTTTTCCCATTTGCTAATGTTTTAACCCAGGATATCAAAGTTACACCAGGAAGTGTTTTTGATGGAATTGCTAATATGGCATTCAATTACAAAGATTTTGTTTTCGATATCGGCTACAATCTTTATGCTCGAGAAGCGGAAAATGTAAAATTACGCTATTTATGGGAAAACGATAAATATGCAGTTGCTGGAATAACATATGATACTGATAACAATTTCAATGTCTTAGTAGAAGCAGGAGGAGGAACAAATCAAGCATATGCATATGATGGTGCTCCTGCAAACACTAATGCTTCTATCAATAATGAACATCTCGATTTTGATAGTATCAAAACACCATCACAAATAACCCACAAAATTTATGGTGGCTTAGGTTATCAATGGTGCAAATTTCAATATCCATTAATGGTAGGCATTGGCGGATCATATGAATTTGTAGAAGATAATACTGCACTTGAAGGCTGGGCAATTTGGGCAAAGCTTGGTCTTTCCTGGTAAATTATCAAGTTTTAATAAATTAAAAATTTGAAAATCAAAAAAAGGAGAATTCTATAATGAAATTCATTTTAAAAAAATTTTTAGCATATTTTTTATTACTTTCCAGTGTTTCATGCTTTGCTAGTAGCAAGAGAACCTTTTTAATGCCCCGCTCATTTAATACAAACCTGGCAATGCAATACACAATCTGGCATGATCATATCTTTAATTATCCTTACAAAGATCAAAGTAATTTACAATTCACACCCTTCTTTCAAGCATCAGATCAAGGTGATGATATAGGAAAATACTTTGGCGTTGGAAATGGTAAAAATTCATTTATAATTACAACTCAAAACACCGTTCAAGCAGGAAATGCAGATATTACAAACCGTTATCTTATACACGATAATGCCAATGCAATATCAAACAGAAAAGGAACCGTATATTTAACCCCAAAACAACAAGCTGGGGGACTAAGATTGGATTTTTTCCAACATCTAAAATTTCCTTTTAAAGGCACCTTTTTTCAGGCTAGCATGCCAATTGTTTATTTAGAAAATGATATTAATTATGAAGTAAAAAATGTTTCAAATGATGCAAATAATACTATTCTTGATTTTTTTAAAGGAAATCAAATAACACAACCTGCAACAAATGCACAAAATCCATTAACTAGTGCTAAATTACATCCAGCAAGGCAATCTGCTTTTGGTGTTGCAGATATAGATTTATCTTATGGATACAAATTTGTAGCACAAGATAACAAACACCTCTTTTTAAATATTGCTGTTACAATACCAACAGGAAACAGAGTTCGCGGTGAATATCTTTTTGAACCAATTTATGGCAATGGACATCACGTTGCACTAGGATGGGGACTAGATGCAGGACTAAGATTATGGAAAAAAGACCGCCATTGCGGAAAACTTCTTTTCGCTTTTACACACCGATATCTTTTTGAAGGAACTGAAAAACGCACAATTCCGCTAAATAGAGTTGATTTTAAATATGCACATTATTATTTAACTGGACGAAATGGAGATTCTCAGGGAACTGCACTAACGCCTGCTGCCAATCTTTTAACCCAAGATTTATCAGTAAGACCAGGTAATCAATTTGATGCAATCGCCCTATTCAACTTTTACAGTAGCAAATTCTTAATAGATATCGGATACAATTTTTATGCAAAAGAAAGTGAATCTATATCTTTAAAAAGCACATGGAATGATGACACTTATGGCGTTGCTGCACTAGATTATAACGTCAATTATGCAGGATCACGCCCATTTAATCCAACAAATAATGCTCATGCAATATTTGCAATAAATAACTCAACTTTAGACATCCAGGGGGCAGGAACACCATCGCAACTAACCCACAAGATTTTCGGTGCATTAGGCTATAAATTTACAATAATTGATAATCCTGCAAGTATAGGAATAGGCGGATCGTATGAATTTGTAAATTCCAACAATGCCCTGGAAAATTATGCATTTTGGGCAAAATTAGGCCTTTCCTTCTAATAAAATTAAACCTTAGTTACAAATTCACTTAAAAACCCTTAAATAATACAAAAAAACCTTTATGTGCCTTATGTGTTTCAACTTGCTTTTAGCCATGATTCCTATACACATCCGCTAAAGCTACGGCGGAGATGTATAGAGGAATTAAAACTTTCTTTATTTAACTAATAATCTTTAAAATAGCCATTCTATCAATTCTTCGATATAACTTCTTTACCTCGTTCAACTTAATGCTTTTTGCAAAATATTATCTAAAAATCTCCCATTGATTCATCATAGTTTTAACAAAAAACGGATGTATCTAGAAATCATGGCTAAAAACAACTCATACAAACTTCTGATACCTTAAACTCACTACTGAAAAAAACGTCATTTTTTCCTGTTTTTTCACCCATACCCCCAAAAACTGCATTTTTTTGATAAATTGAATACAATCCATTAAGTCCCCCTTGATAATATATTCAATTCTTATAAATTTAAGTATAAGTAAGGTGATAATACAAATAACTTATTTTAGGAGGTTATAATATGAAACTTCGTAATTTAAAAATAATGTCTTTTTTGATGACATTAATATTTGCAATAAATACAACACATATTTGTGTTGCGATGCCATCTGATGCAAGTCAAATTACATTAGACCAATTGGCTGCAATAGAAGGAGAGTTGAATCAATTATCTAATATTTTATCTACTAATCGATCTTTTAATAATAATCAAAAAACATATTTTACTTTAAAAAATATTATCGCTCAAAATAACAATCTATTTAACAATGTAAACATGACACCTTTACATACACAACATCCTACATTTTCTCTACCTTTTGATATCTATATTAAGGACATGCAACAAGCCATCGATCAAGCAAAACAAAGAATTCAACACCAAGAAAGACAAAGACAAGAACAAGAACAAGCAAGACAACAACAAGAACAAGCAAGACAACAACAAGAACAAGCAAGAATTCAACGCGAACAAGAAC
>WJIY01000008.1 GCA_014730005.1 Candidatus Babelota bacterium
ATCAAAAGCAACCCTTCTCTGTTAAAACAAACTGATAAAACTTTGATTGAAATTGTTCAAGAAGTTGGTAATGGATTAAAATCAAGACAGAAATCTGTTTTAACCGATGCTAGTAGTGTAAATGCTCAAGCAAATTTGGCTTCTAAATTAAGTGAGTTAGAAAAGGTGCAAAGACGTGCAGAATACACTAAAACTTTACCAGATGGAAGAATAAGATATTATGAAAAAGAAGTGGCATCTAGAACTCCCGGGCCAACAAGGGGATGTTCTAGGGTTGTAGAATATAATCCAAAAACTAAACAAACACGTTCTTGGCATGAAAGTAGAAACCACATAGGTAAAGTAACAAGAATTCATCCTAAGAGTATTGATGGACAAACACTTGAAGCTCAGCATTATCCACCAACTGGGGCTGAATTAAAATCATTTCCTGAAGGAAAATAATAATGGCCTATACAAAAAGACAATTTGGAGCAGAATTAATTTTAGAATTGGAAAAAGGATATAATAGAGAAAAAATAGCAATATGGGCAGAACAAATTCGTCAAAAACATTTGAAAGAAATTGATGATGAATTATATGTAATAATAGAAAAAATATGTTTAATGAGTTTTGGAGAACAATTTGAATATTCTAAAGCGGAGCTCATAGATTTGGCAATCAATTTAATTAAACAATAATGGATTAAGAACTAGAATATACTTTATTATTTTAGTAATTTAACGTGAAATCGAGTCAAACTAGGTAAACTACTGAAAACACAAAAAAGCTTCTAATTCAAATAAAAAAACATAAGAAAAAACTTCAGAATTAAAAAGAAAATTATCAGAGAAACATAAACAAAAACAATAGCCTCCAAAAAAGAAGTATAAAACAACTTCTTCGACTATAGCTGAAATTGGAAAAAATGCTATTATCGGTGGTCTGCATAATGCAGCGCAATTTGCAGGGCAAAGGGCTGTGGATGAATTTTTTAATTGGTGCGAAGTAAAAGATCAATATTCTGGCCCTGTCCAAACACCTTTTACATCATTTTTGTTTGATCAAGATCCGGGTCCTTTTTGGTCTAAATCATCAGCGCAACAGCCATCAATTATTACTGATGATGATGAACCAAGTACCACAACAACATCTTCAACAAGTACAGCACGTCCAACAACTACAACAACGACAAGTAGTACAACAAGAACAGAAAGTTTCGCACCAGAATCTGGTGGCCTAGAAGGTCGAATTATAACAGGTCGAGATGGCACTCAAATTAGAATCGATTTATTGCAACGCTTTACTAATAAAACTAAAGAATATACTGATAAATTACGCTATCAAATTGAACATAATCCAGAACAACGACACGCATGCTTACTTTGTGATATGGTTGATGGAATTTCTCAAATGGTTGAATCTTTAATAGAAAGACATAAACAAATAGCCAGCCAAACTCCAGAGCAAGAGATGTTAGAATATGCAGCAATTATGAGTAAAATTGGCCGCTATATGATAAGGGGGACACAACGTATTTCCAATGGTATTGGTAAATCTATAAAAGATTTTAATCCTATTAATAATTTAAAATTAATAGTGAGTTTATTAGAAAATGCTTCACCCGAACCTTTTCCTTTTTATTGGGCAGGGGATCCTAGAGGTCGCGCTGCAGCAGAACAATTATTTCAGCATTCAATAGAACAACAAAAAAAACTTGATGCCACTATTGATCGCATTAAACAAATGTCCTGGGGCGATTTACTTGAAAGTGGCGCATATTTAGGTTGCGATTGTTTATTAAATGGATTATCTCTTTTTGCATTAAAAAAACTTCATGGCATTACAGGTAAAAAATTTGTAAATGGTTTAAAAAAATTTGCTGAAGCAGGAAAAGCTGAAGAATCTGTAGCGGCAACTAGTAAAGGATTATCTGTTGCTAATGAGCTTAACAAAGATGCTACTATAGCTATGAAGCTAGTTTCAGAATATGGAGCAGAAGATGCTATTAACATGATTTCTGCTATTCAGAAGAATGCTAAGGTCTTAGAACAAAATGAATCACTTGCTGAAATAGTAAAGAAATGTGTTTATTTTTCAACTGAAATGAAATCAGGCCAAAAAAACTTTACATTTAGTATCAAGGTTACAAAAGAAGAAGCCCAAATGTTAGGGGAAGGTTGGTTAGGAAAAGGATTTACATTAACAGGCAATAACAATGGATTTTGTAAGGAAATAAAAACTCCCGATTATATTATACAAAGAACATATAGATTTCCGTCATTAAAAAAATGTAAATTTCATTCAGGTGAAATAGTAGCGAATTTTGAAGAAAGAATTAGATTAAATGAAAAGTTACCGTGGGAAGAGCTTAAAAATGGTCACTTAATAATAAAAAATTAAGGAGTTTTATTCATGACACAATATCTAAAAAATATTTCTTTTACAGTAGATCCATCTTCTATTTTTGAAGTAAAGGATTTTTTTGAAAAGGTTTTTATTGAAGTGGGATATAAAAATAAAGAGGGTATTAATCGTTTTTATTTAGATATTATTGGGCTTAAATGGTTTTTTAATTTTATTGAAGAAACAGATAATGCTATTTACTTAAAACAAGCTTTAGTCCTAAATAAATTTGATAAAAACATTATCAATGAGTTTATCAAGAAAAAAATAGAGTTATGTAATTTCGAAACAAATGAAAATTCAAGTTTTATTTGTTTATCTAAATATTTTGAATACGAAGCAGAAGAATGGCTTTGTGTTAATGATATTAATTCCAGATACATACATAAAAATGCAACTTGGAGTTATAGTATTGATTTTCCTAAAATTCATGAAAATGAAAATTGGAATGAGTTCAATAAAGTCATTTATTTAAATTTAAAGGAACAACAATCAAATATAAAATATGTCTTTAGATTAAATATTATTTCTCCTGTTTATATTCAAAATAAACTAACACAAATTAATTCATTTTTCACAAAAGGTACAATTGTAATAAAATTTTTTGATCAAAAAATAATAAAAGATCAAATTAAAAAAGTTTTTAAAAAATTAAATTATAAAAATAATGAGCATTTAATACCTTATTTATCTTGTTATTTTGAAAATGTTTAAAATGAGGAACAAATTGAATTTAATAAACGACAAATAAATCTTATAGAAAAAAAACTTCAGGATTATTTAAAAAATAAAATTTATATCGACTGGCTTATCAAAGATCTCGAAACTTTAATTAAAAGTATAATAGAGTTACCTCAAGAATATTTAGAAGAATTGAGCGTTCTTATAAATGAGCTCGAACTTTATTATGCAGATGCTTTATATGAAAAAAGACTTAACTTTAATCGAAAAGAAAAAGTTGAAATTTTGAAAGTAATAGAAGGCATTCAAAACATTATTGAAAAATATAAAAAAGAATATTTATAAATTGTATTAACAGCTTTAAAAAGCAATTGCTAATTCTTTAGGTAAAACATCAACTATTAGCGAAAGTATTGTACAAAATTCTGTAATTGGCATGAAAGCTTATCTGGAATATGGAGCGCAAGATGCCACCAAAATTTTAAATTCTATTAAAAATAATCCTTCTCTGTTAAAACAAACTGATAAAACTTTGATTGAAATTGTACAAGAAATTGGTAATGGAATTACAATAGATGCTACTATGAGTTTAAAATTGGTGGCAGAGTATGATCAGGAAATTGTAACTAAAGTTGTTAGCGCTTTTGCTAAAGATACGGAATTTCTTGCTAGGGATCATTTAGGAACAACATTTAGAGATAAAGTTAATTTTTTTAAAAGATTCACTGAAAAAAGATATAAAATTTTTGAAACTGGGGCAAGAAGAGTAAGACCAAAAGATGATGCATATGCCTTTACTGAATGGGCAGACAAAAAATATGATGAAATCAGAAAATGCATAGTAGATATCAGGGAAATTGCAAAAAACACCGGGATGGCTGAGCATAAAATAAAAAGAATTAAACAACATTTATTTTATGATGATACTCACATTTTGGATAAAGGAATTGGAAGATTTGCACCTGATGCTGAAATTGCTTCAGCTTGGGATAGATTGATTAAAGGTGATTTTATCCCAAATGATATTAAATTGCTTGAGCATGAATATTTTGAAAGTAAAATAGAAAAGATATTTAAATTAAATTATAGGAAAGCACATGAACTTACAGAAGACTCTTCAAGAGTATGGCATTATCCAACACTTGAAGAGTTATCATAATAATGAGGAATAAAAGATATGAAATTTGATACTCTTTATATCCCTATGAAAAAACAAAAAGAAACCAATGAATTTGTTTGGTATAAATTTGAAATATATGAATATACAGATGAATTCAAAATAGATGATAAAGGAAGAAAAAAAAATATAAAAAAATTACATGTAGGTGTGTTTAAGTTCTATAAAAAAAATCAAAATAGTATAACATTGGAAAATATATATGATTTTATAAAATTAGAAGAAAGTGAAACAGATTCATTATTGTTGAATAATATTCAAATATTAGCAAAATGCTTCAATGTAATGAGACAACATCAACAAGAAGGATATTTTCCTGAAATAACATGCTATGCAGCGGGTTAAAATTCAAAAAGGATGAAGAGTTTCCTAACCATTCCGCAAGACAAATATAAATTCAAAAAAATTCCGAAAACATTTTAATAAATGAAATGGCAAAAGTTGAAGGATTAGAACATGGTGTTTTAACTGGTGATACATATCAAACAGCCAAGCAGTTTCATCAAGATTCTATGGAACAAAGAGATGCTGCCATAAGATTAATAAACAATTTAAAAAATATTACATGGGAAGAAGCTTTAGAACATGGTTCGGAAATTTTTGTGGACATGTTTTTATTTTATGGAACAACAAAACTTGTTGGCATTGCGGGTCAAAGATTTCTTAGCGAATTTGCTAAACTTGCTGAGGCAATAAAAGCTG
>WJIY01000009.1 GCA_014730005.1 Candidatus Babelota bacterium
AATGCTTTAGCTGAAAAGAATACAGAAGCAATTGGACACAAAGTTCGCGCAGAAGGAAGAATTCAAATCAACAAATGGTTTGAAGCATTCGGCGGTCTTTCATATACATTTGCAGGACAAAATCTTCCACGTGAAACCGATCTGCATGGCGGTTGCAACGTAAGATTCTAATAATTTTGCAATTCAGTTTTTGATAACTGAGGTTTCAAAATTTGCCCCCGGTTTCCGGGGGCTTTTTTTAATTTATGCTGACCCCTCGATACATCCGCCTTCGCTAAAAGCTACGTCGGACACTCGGGATGACCCCTCGATACATCCGCCTTCGCTAAAAGCTATGGCGGACACTCGGGATGAGCGGGGGATAAAAAACTGTATTCAAATGTTTTTTTAAATAATTAGTGTTGATCCCTCGATACATCCGCCTTCGCTAAAGCTACAACGGATACTCGGGATGACCCCTCGATACATCCGCCTCCGCTAAAGCTACGTCGGAGGCTCGGGATGAGCGGGGGAATTGTATTCAAAAAATATTTTAAGCTCACTTTTGAATCATCCATTAGATCACTTGGGATTATCATGTTTATCAAAATCACTTGATGCCGTCCGTTTATCAAAATATCCTTAAGATCATCCTGTTTAGATATGAGAATCTTATCAAGAGAAATATGTCAAAAATAATCATAAAAAATCTTACAAACTCTCAACCCCCCCCGCTCATCCCGAGTATCCGTTGTAGCTTTAGCGGAGGCGGATGTATCGAGGGGTCATCCCGAGTATCCGTTGTAGCTTTAGCGAAGGCGGATGTATCGAGGGATAATATAATTAGCGTTAATTATAATCTTTGCTACACTACACAGAAAAATTAATTATTAATAATCCCAAAAGAGAGGAGATTTTCTGTGAAGATTTATGCGTGTGCAAAGAGATCTATTTTTTTCATTATTTTTATTGTTTCATGTTTTACAGTTGTTGCTGAAAAAAAAGATGCATCCGAAGTTTTTGGCCGATTTCAAGATATTCAAATGACTCTTGGTGATACAAAACTTGATAAAATGCAAAACTACTTATCACCAGATAGTTTTAAACTTTTACAAAATAAATATAAAAACACAATTCATTTTGCAAAATTAATTCAAAATTTTTTTGGATTATCTGACGATTATACAGTCAGAAATGATATTAATAGTTTTCCTACAAATGATGAATTACAAAAAAAATATATTCAATTTTATGATTTGATGGAAAATGATTTTACTAAATTTGTTGAATTTTTATTAGATTGTGACTGGGATGAAATTGCAAAATCGACAAATGAAGACCAAATTTTGGTTGACAATTTAATGGACAAACATGAATTTTTCACACAAATTTTGTTCAATCAAAACGATTTTTATAGATCAGCAAAATTTTTGCTTTCAGTTGGCAATAGATTTTTTGAATATCTATTTTATACAAAAACATTTCCGCAATATAAAAGCTTTTTTCAAGATGAATCAAAATATCCTGTTTTAAAATTTTTGCATACCATTATGTGGAAATCATTGATTAGTTATGGATGGAAATGGTGGCATCAGGATTGCATAAAAAAAATTAAAGAGCGTACAGATAAAGGTGCACAATTAGTCTATGTTGCAGGTGGGTGTGATATTTATGAACCGATAAAACAAGGAATTTATAACATCAAAGTGATTGATCCTTTTTTGCCTACTCAGGTGAAATATTACACTCAAGGTTGGCAGTGGCTGGTGGATCCTTATGTTACGTGTGAAATAGTAAGTTCGAGAGTTAAAACTGCTCCAAAAAATGGTGGCATTGGGGATGAGATAGAATTTACGTTTGATGATAAAACCATTTTGCTCAGAAGAATGGAACAAAAAAACGTGGGTCAATTTTATACTAGAATTAGTACGGGACAAGTTATTGGATTGCCTAAAACGATAACGGTTTGGAATGTTTATGAAATCTCAAAAGCTGAAAAACTTGTTGGCCGTGTTATTTTTGAAAGAAGATTGGTTGAACAAACTGATTTTGAACCAAGGGAAAAAGAAGTCATCTTAATGTCTACAACCGAAATGATTTCAGCTATTGATTTACCAGAGAGAAAAGGTTGGGGAATTAATCCATATAAATTTGCACCAAACTTGCAAGTCTTTATTAAACAATTGCGCAATCCAATTGATACACAAATATTACTCAATTTGAGATTTGCTTGTGAAAACCAAGATAAATTAAACTTTATTTTCTTAGCTTCAGATCCAACCTAAAAAAAGAATAAAAAATATGATTACACAGAAAATTATAGATAAAGTAAAACAAAAATTAATTGAAGCATATAATCCAAATGAAATTTATATTTTTGGCTCTTATGCTTGGGGAAAGCCTTCTGTTGAAAGTGATTTAGATATTTTGATTGTTATTGATGAATCAAATCAGTCAAGTTATGTTCGAGCGGTTAAGGGATATTTGGCTTTATTTGATTTAAGTATAGCGAAAGATCTGATTGTATACACAAAAGATGAGTTTGAAAAAGCTGCACAAAAAAATTGGACTCTGGCTAATCGTGTGAAAAAAGAAGGAAGGAAGATATATGCTACTTATTTTAATGCGAACTTGGGTTAAAAAATGATAATCCTACCTCCTGCGTTCGCCCTGAGGGAGGAGCTTTAGCTCCGAGTCGAATGGGTTTTAAATTATAAAAATTAAAAGTAAAAAAATTAAAAATTTGCAAGATCCTTCGACTCGCCCGACTTCGCTAAAGCTACGACGGACTCCCTCAGGACGAACGGGGAGAAAAAAATACCAGGAATAAAATTAATGAATTAAACAAGCTTATTTTGAAAATAATGCGTGATATTTTTAATAAAATATTACACATTTTATTCCGACTTGCTTTAAATTTGTAAAAGCGAGATTTTTTGAAATTCAAACAGGACAAAGTTCCATTTTAAGGAGAAAATAATATGAAAAAGTTTATAAAATATTTTTTTGTAATTTTAATTACATCAGTATTTCTTTGTAATGGTGAACAAAAAAAAGCTGAAGATGTTTTTGGTAGATGGCTTAAAATTCAATTATGTTTTAAAAACATTAATTTACAAGACATTAAAAAACATTGGGAAAACGATAATTTGGTTTATTTGAAAACTAAGCTTGCTACAGCTTTAAATTTTGCTCAAACATTTGACAGATTATTTGAAGTTTCTGATGTAGATCAGTTTAGAAATATTGTCTCAGCTGTTCAAATTCCACAAGATGATTTATTAAAAAAACAATTTTTTAAATTGTATGATCTTTTACAAAAAGATGATTTACAGGAGTTCGTTAGTTATTTAAAAACAATCTTGGATGTTAAAGATGGAGTTGGAAGTGATTTTTTTATTGATGAATGTAAAGATTTGATGTTGATGCTTTTTATGACCAGATCTTTTTTGACTACAGAAACATTTTTATTTTCAGTGGCAAATAAATTATTTGATTATTGCTTTAGAGAAAAGAGATGGCCAACTTTTAGAAAAATGTTAAAAAATGAAAATGATCATCCAGTAGTTAGATTTATATATTCTGTAATGTGGTGGTATTTAGCGGGAAATGGTTGGAAGTATTGGAGTCAGGAATGTCTGGATGCATTAAAAGATAAAGCAAATAAAGGATATGAGATTATCTATATTGCGGGTGGTTCAGATATTTATCAATTAATAAAAAATGAAATTTATAATATAAGAATTATTGATCCAATTTTGCCTAGTCAACCTAAATATTATTCTGAGGGATGGAATTGGCTGATTTGTGGTCAGGATGAAAATGGTATTGGTGATGAAATTGCTTTTGATTTTGATGAATTAAAAGAAATTGAAGATAAACAGCTCAAATTTTTAAATGCTGGTGATGATGTTGTTGATAAGACAACTAAATCTTTGCCGGGTAGAAAAGTTGTATTGAAAAGAGAAAGCTTTAAACTTTTGGGTGAAAAGTTTAAAGCACGCATTGCAACAGGTGAATTAATTGAGCTTGATAAAAGTATTACGGTTTGGGGAATTTACAATAAATCAACCAATGAAAAATTGGGAACATTTACAATTGAACGTAGATTTGTAAAACAAGATGATCTTGTTCCTCAAAAAAATAAAGCACATTTAATTTCTTTTAATGAACTTTATTTTATTTGTGCTCCAACAACACGAGGTGGTTGGGGAATAAATCCATATAAATTTAAAGATGTAATGTATTTTCATGTAAAACAACTTCACAAGCATGTGACAAGCAATGTTATGAAAAACATGCGTAAAACTTTAGAAGATATGGAATTTAATTACATTGCTCTTGGAACTTGCATAAATTGATTTTTTAGCTCGTATGGTTAGACTTGCCTTTAGTCATGATCCCTCGATACATCCGCCTCCGCTAAAGCTACGTCGGACACTCGGGATGACCCCTCGATACATCCGCCTCCGCTAAAAGCTATGGCGGACACTCGGGATGACCCCTCGATACATCCGCCTCCGCTAAAAGCTATGGCGGACACTCGGGATGACCCCTCGATACATCCGCCTCCGCTAAAAGCTATGGCGGACACTCGGGATG
>WJIY01000010.1 GCA_014730005.1 Candidatus Babelota bacterium
AATATTAAGACCGAACAAAAACTATATTATTATTGGACTTCATTAATTTTAGAGAACATAAAATCGCACACTTATGAAAATATAAAAAACAATAAATTGAACCTTGAAAAAACAATAATTGATAATTTAAAAAATCTTGAACAAAGGTACGGGATCGAAATAGTGGATTTTAAATTTGTAAAAACATTAGATTCGTCTTCTGTGTTAAATTCAAAGAGTGAAGCTGAGTCACAGAAGATTAAAAGCCAATCTTTAATAAACTCTTACGAAAGTGAAGCACAAGCAATTAAAAAAAAATATGATGTTGTTGAAGACAAAGAGTTTATTAAATATATGGAATTGATTAATGCGATAAAAGAAGGAGATGTTGATACGGTAATTATCCCATCATCAGAAAAAGACAATTTATTAATTAATGCTAAAAACTAATTTGAAAAAATGTGTAAAATAGATAAAAAAAGCGGAGATACAAGGATAGATCCATGTATAAAAAATCTTATTCATAATATAAATTTTTTTCTCCCTAAAGAGGTTAAAACAATAGCTTCTTGTTGTGGGCATGGAAAATATCCAATGACAATCTTAATAAGAGGGAAAAATCCAGAAAAAGCAATGGATCTTGTTTCAGGTAAATTTATAGATAGAAAGAAAAAATTTTACAAAAGAGATTCAGAGAATTATTATTATATACCAGAAACGGTGGAGGACAAAAATGAGCAATCGATATAGAACAAACCCGCATTTTTTATTAAGCAGATGCCATATATTGGATTATTTGGAAAAGAAAGGAGAAGACGGAGCAAGACAAGTTGAAATAGCAAAAAAATTTGGAGTAAATTCTGGGACAGTATACAATCATTTAGTAAAATTGAAAGTAACAGGATTTGTAAAAAGAAGCAAGAAACACAGTCCGAAAAGCAACCGACCAACATATTATTATTTTCTAACTAATTATGCAAGAAGAAAAAAAAGAGAATTTGGGTTAAGAAGTTGGTTGCAGAAAGAAAACAACCCGTATTATGAAACATTCAAAAAAATAGCAAAGCGTATGGAAGACGGGTTAAGGATGAAAGATAAATTTATTCCGAGAAAAAAAATTGAGGGATTTAAAGGTAGAGATTATTAAAATGTTCAATAAACAATCTGGGAACATGTACAAGTTTGTTACCCATACTTGGAATCCAATCAAAGGCAAAAAATTATGAAAACAAAAAAATTAAGTGAAATAATAATGAATTTTGTTGGAAAAAAAGGAATAGTTCATTTCCAGTATAAAAGAATTGGGAAAGCGACTAGTGCAAAGAAAATATCAAAAAACAAAGTAAAATTAGCAAAAGTAACATTGCATCTTCCTTATCAGGTTGTTGGATTAGATTTAAGAGATTTAGATGAATGGGGGATTTTTTGTATAGCTATTCCAAAAGAAAAAGTTGTAGAATTTATTGAGAGTTAAGGATGAAAGATAAATTTATTCCGAGAAAAAAAATTGAGGGATTTAAAGGTAGAGATTATTAAAATGCTCAATAAACAATCTGGGAACATGTACAAGTTTGTTACCCATACTTGGAATCCAATCAAAGGCAAATGCAGCCATAACTGTAAATATTGTTATATGAAAGTTTGGGGAAAACAAAAACCAGCTAGATTAGTCAAAAAGGAATTAAAAGATGATTTGGGGGCAGGCAATTTTATATTTGTCGGGAGTTCTTGTGATATGTGGGCAGACGATATCCCGATGGAATGGGTAGTTAAAGTTTTAAAAAAATGCAAAGAACACAATAATAAATATTTATTTCAATCTAAAAATCCGGAAAGATTCGTATGTATAGATATACTAGATTTTCCTAAAAACATGGTTCTCGGGACGACTATTGAATCAAACAAAATGTATAATATTAGCAATGCTCCGAATGTTGAAGATAGAGTTTACTGGTTATCTCACATGAGCCAGATTTTTGAAACAACAGTCACAATAGAACCAATATTAGATTTTGAATTAAGTGAATTGGTTGATTTGATTAAGAGGGTTAGCCCGACATGGATAAATATTGGTGCAGACAGCAAGGGGCACGGACTTCCTGAACCATCAAAAAAGAAAATTGATAAATTGGTTAAAGAATTAAAAAAAGTTACAAAAGTAAATCTCAAAAAAAATCTAAATAGGTTATTATAATAAACTTTATATATTAAGAAAACATTGGAATTAAAAACTAACACGGAGGTGTTATAAAAAATGAAAAAGAAAATTGTAACAACTGTATGTATGTTATTGTTTGCAGTTGGACTAGTAAATGCGGAATGGGTGATGCCTGAAGTACCTGAACCAATAAAAGTGATTCCAGAACCCTCTTTTCCGACAATGCCAGAACAGACCTATATTTCAGGACTAACTGGAAATTTTGTAGATACCCATATTGCAATGGGTGGGTGGTATTACGATGGAGGGTGGAGTCTTGAAGATTTCCAACATCCAACAGCAACAGTTGAAGTAGCAGCATGCACTACAGGAAAAGAAACCTATCTGGAAAATTATAAAGATAGTGGGACAGAATCAAGCGGAAATGCTTGGAAATTTGCAGGGATGTCTTTATTAAACCAAATTGGCGGTCAACACGAAGTGAATAATGAGTTAGTTGTTTGGACAGTAAATGATGTTCCTCCTGCTGCAGACTATACAAAACTTTTCTATGAAGAATTTACAGGACATTTAAACACAGGAAAAGTTTCACATAGTCTTGTATTAGAAGGAGATGCGAAAGGAGATGAAAGTTCACCAACAGTTGTGCAGACACATTACGAAAGTAATGACGATTTGTTCCAGCAAAGAGGAGTAAAGATCAATTAAATTTTTTAAGTAAAGTAAGGATTTTCCTTACTTATTTTTTATATTATATTTGTGGGGTGTGGAAGATGAAAAAAAGATACTTTTGTGTTTTAATCCTAATCGTTTGTGTATTCACTGTTTTTGCAGATGAAAATAAAAGTTATGATATGTCTGCAGAAATAGGGATTGTAACAACAGGAGATATTGAAAGCAATATTGAATTGGTTGGAGATAATGTTAATTTAAATACAAACATTTATTCTAATAACGGGACTGTTTCTATAAATGGAGAGAACTTAGACAGTATATATTCAAAGATAGAGAATTATGTGTCTTCTTCTAATAAAAAAGACGGAACTTCATTATCAAATATGTTTAATCATTTAAGTGATTTGTTTCTTACAGCAACATTAGATCTCTCGGAAATTCACAACCCAAATTTTGAAAAATTCGAAGTGCATTTTTATAATGTTTTTGTAAATTATTTAAACAATCAACTTATAAAACCATTCAATAACGTGTTCAAAAATATATTTAAAGAGATAGGTCAATTATATTATTCAATTAGAAACATTGATACTAGATTAAATAATTTAGAAAATTGGGTTGGAGAAGTTGACCGTGCTTTTGACACTGATTCAATAAACAAAGACAGTATATGTTGGGGAAAAGTCAAATATGCTTATCTTAATAATCTTTCGCAAGTAGAATGTGATGGGTTTGTTTTTGAAATAAGTTCAATTTCAGGAAAAGGAGACGCACTTGGTATGAAAGTAAGACAGGTTGAGAATAAAGGGCATATCCAACCAGTAAAAAGCAAAGAAAATTATATTGTTGTTAACCAAACAGAATTATTAAAAATCTTTGAAAGAGATTGTTACAGAAGCCAACAAATGGATTATCAAAAAGGAATAGAAAAATATTGCCGTTCAGAATGTAACGGAGGCAATATAAAAAAATGTGTATGCAGGAACGGGAAAACAAAAGTAATGGAATGGGTAGTAATTGATGATAAACAAGACATTAAAGAAGCAAAATATTATTGTGTGGAAAATTAAAGAAGAAAGTTAAGTAAAGAAAGAAAAGAAAGAGAAAAGAAAATAGAAAAATTTATATAATAAAAAATAATATATGTTATTTTAATGTAAATCACAAAAAAGTTCCCTTAAAACCTTTTTTTTCATTCTTACCCCTCCCCAAAAGCAAGAATGACTTTAAGGGAACTTTCTTTTTTTCCCCACGAATTAAAAAAGGCGAGAACATTATTTAAAAGATAATTGTTAAAGAGGAAAGCAAGGTACTCTTTTCCTGCTTTCTGGAGACACGAAACAGGATTGGAATATGGTTACAAACTAAGAGAAGTGCCACCACGCCTGTGGAAATCAGCAATGATTCTTTTAAAAATGTCGCTAAAATATGTAAAATGGAAGAAACTATTAAAAAATCATTGATAAAACAAAGAAAGTTATTAGTACAACAAATAACCGAAACTGAGAATTGGTTAAGAATTTTAAAAACTAAAAAAGAGTATTTAGGCAAAAAGATTAGTGGCAAAAGAAATTAAAATCAATTGCTTTGTTTGGATAAAAATCCTGCCAAGATTAACTCCTTAATTAGAGGAGTTATCACGCCGTAGTATTTAGTTTAATACTAGTCGTCAATTCCGTTTTTTGACAGCACCTTAGACTTTACAGTGTAAAAAATAGAAAGATTTAAATATATTAAAAATATTAATTATAATCTCTCTGTTGAGACGGAATTCTTTAATTCCCTCTTTTAAGGTGGGTGAAAACCCTACACCCTTTTTTAATTTTAAAATGTTTAACAAAATAAGGTATAAATTTTCTTTTAAATTCGGATGGATAGAACATTATGCAGCCAGAATACTTTTTCTTACACTTGTAATTACTTATTTATTATTTTTACAAAAACAATATGTATTGGTCAATTATTTTTTAATAATAGATATTGTTCTCTGGATTGTGTATTATGCAGCACACAGATTAGAGAAATTTTTTCACCCAAAACATTAATTTTTAAAAATTTTTTTTAAAAATTTTTTTCGGTAAAATTTATATATACAAAAGTTTCTTTAAAATTCATATGCCAAAAATAGATTGTAATAAATTACAAGATCAATTGTGGAAAGATGGAATTCTATTAAATCGTGGAACAATTATGGGAATGTGTGCTGCATTAAATACAGATAAAAATATGATGTTTTCAGGAGTTCCCGGGACTGCAAAAACATCAACTGCAAAATCTATTGCAAAAGCATTGTTTGATGGGACTGAAAAAAACAAGTATAATGCAAAATTTCATAGAATAACAGCTGCTCCAGGTATAACAAGGCAAGAGTTTTTTGGTGATTGGAATTATCATAAACAGTTTTTAGAAATCCAAGCAGGATGTTCAAACAATGTTTGTAATTCAGAAGACATAATTGATTCTGTTTATAGGGAAGAAAATTTCATCCCCGGA
>WJIY01000001.1 GCA_014730005.1 Candidatus Babelota bacterium
TTTTTCATAATAATCGACAGGTTTTCCATCCGTTCCTTTTCCTACAAAATTCAAACTTCCGCTATCCAAAATTTCCTGCTTTTGATTTATCACGGAATAATAAGCCAAATGTTTTTCTCCGCGATCTACGCCGATGAGGTTAATATAGGGGTTATTTGCCAAAAATTTATTTATTTTATTGTTAAATTGATAAATATCACCCTTGCCGCGATTCATAGTTATCGGACAGTGAAAAAATATTTTGTCTTGGGTATATCTCTTTTTTTCAATAATTTCTCTTTTAAAATTTCTTTTTACTTTTTTGGCTTCTATGGCCTTTGGTCGAAAAAATAATTCCGCTTGCCCGTTGAGTTTAATTATAAAATCATTGTTAATATTTTGATCGGAAAAAATATTTTCAAAATAAAGCGTATGTAAATTTGATTTTCCTGTGGCTCCCTCGTTCCAATCTTTATTTTTGATCTGGAAAAGATAGAGCTCACCATTTTTATTTTTTTTATTTATATATTCTTCAGAAATTTCTTGAAATGATATTTTATAGCCGTCTTTGGCTACATCTGAAAAAAATTCACCGATATTTTCTTTATATTCTCTAGTTGATTTTAAATTTTTAAATTCATAACAGTGCCATCCTTCGTATTTTTTTAGGCAATCTTTGTAAAAATCAATGAGTTTGTGCATACTTTTTAAATTGAAACTATCACCTTTTTTAAATTCCACATTCTTGTAAATGTTATAAATTTCCTCGGAAGGCTGGAAAAAATCCAAACCTTTTTTGGAAAAACAAACCTTGGGAAACATTTTGGCTTGATCAGGAAAATATTTATAAACAACTTTTTGGTAAAAGCCCTTTTTATTATTGCCATTAAATTTTGCCAAATTACGATCATCAAAAAGTTTATTAAAACCTTTTTTCATTATTCCTAAAAAGTACTTCTCATCTTTTTTAAACAAAATCGCCGTATTGTCAGGCTCTTTATTTTTATCCCAGCCATTGGCTAAAGTGGGGTTCTCAAAATTCAACTTCCACTTTTGCACATCCTCCCAAGGCTTTTTGGTTAAAAAGTTCCTCAGTTCGTTATAAATTTTAACTATTTCATCATAAGCGTTTTCATAAAAATGCACCCTAAAACCAAAATCGGGATTTTCATAAAAGGTGCTGCACAAATCATATTCATCTCCAATCCATTTTCTTTTCTTCTCCAGGGCAAAATATTTTCCCACTTGATAAGTCCATAAAGTAGCATCTGCAAATTCTTTAATAACTATTTTATCTTTCTTTTTATTTTCAAAATGATTTTTTTTGAGATACTCCTCAAGATTCAATTTACTATTGTTAAAATTGTCATAATTAGATTTAAACTCAAACTGAAGTATCTGTACAAATTGATCCCAAATATTTTCTTCATCGGTTAAAAATCCATTGTTCGAGGCTTCATCTTTGTTTTCATAGTAACGCTCTTTCCAAAACTTAACCTTTTCCTCATCCATAATATTTTCCAGAGCGGTTTTTATATACTGCAAAGCGATAAAATCAGGAAATTTGTAGGTATTTTCCTTAGTATCATGCTTTAAGCCGGTTGGCTTATCAGCTTTCATGGCACCATATAAAAACTCTTCTAATTTTTGCGTCTCATTAGTCCACTTATGAGCAATAGTGTTAAAGGCTTCTTTGCTGATGTATATTTTATCCAATTCAAAGTTTTCATTTTTCGAAAAATCGCAAATCAATTTATTCAGAGCTTCTATTTTTTTTTTCGCATTATTTTTAAACTCTTCCAATTTTTTCAAAATATTATTTTCATCAATTTCATTCTCTGAAATAAAAGATTCTTTTTCGCCTAATATTTGCTTATCCAAAGGCTTTAGGTAAGGCAATTTTTCACCTTTATTATTTTGTCGATATTCATTAATGAGTTCATTTATTCCTCTCAATTTATTGCCGTTTTTTTCGGTTTTTCCTCCTAAAATTTCGTTGTATTTATCAATGCCGTTTTGCAGTAAATAATCGCTGTAGTTTTTTGGAGATAAAGCATTTTCCAAAGAAACATTGAAGTTTTTTTCCACTTCCGAAATATCTATTTTATTTTTAATCTTTTCAAAAATCAACCAATTACCACAAAATCTTTTTAGGTTTTGATCTATGGCTCTGGTGGCGATAGCGGTGGAAGTGCCGTCTGTTTTGTAAAAATTTTTTCTGGTTTCGTGAAATTTCGAAAAATACCCGGTAAAATTTTTCCATTCGTCAAAAATGCAAACTTCTTCTCCTGTCGCCTCATCGGGAATTATTGTTTCAGGTTCACTGCCGTATCGTTCTTTAAGCAGCTGAAAAACTGCTTCTTCAAAAAATATTCCAATATCTTTTTTCTTTAAATACGGTTTTTTATTAGCATATTCCTTGGCTTTTTCATTAAAGAAAAGCATTATTTGCTCTCGCAATTTTTTTTCAACATTATTCAACTCTTTGGTCATTTTTATATCTTTTTTGTCCTTTTGCCATTTTTTGTAAAGATCAAAATATTGAGTGAGGTTTTTCAAATGAGCATCTTGCAAAGATTCTTTTACAAATTCTCTATGTAAACGATCAAAGTATGGTTTTACTTTTTCATATTTTTCTTTTCTGGTTTTGTCTCTTTCAAAAACCTTGTTTTCTTCCAGCATGGCTTGAGTGTTTTTCACAGGCTTAAGCTCGAAACACAGAGTCTTACTCAACTCATAAAGGTTAGTAAAGTCAGAAAAATATTTACCTTTAGTTTTTAATTTTTTCATAATAGATTTATTAAAATTCAAAAA
>WJIY01000011.1 GCA_014730005.1 Candidatus Babelota bacterium
ATATACAATATATCAATTTATTTCATTAATATTTGGCTTGCCAGCCGTAGCTCGTTAGAGCGAAGGCTGTGTATATACAATATATCAATTTATTTCATTAATATTTGGCTTGCCAGCCGTAGCTCGTTAGAGCGAAGGCTGGTGGAGCTAACCGGGATCGAACCGGTGACCTCATGAATGCCATTCATGCGCTCTACCATCTGAGCTATAGCCCCAAATATTTTTTTATTTTAATCTTACTTTGTAAGATTTTACGTAAACTATTAAAAAAGGGCAAGGATAAACTGTAAAAAATATATAAAAAAGTAAACTTGGAGAAGCGATGAAAAATTTGAAGAATTTTTTTAAATCAATTGAAGAAATAAAACCAATTTTACAAGATATTGTCAAGGTGGGTGGAGTTGCTTATTTAGTTGGTGGATCAGTTAGAGATTTAGTTTTGGGTAAAACAATCAAAGATATAGATATTGAAGTTCACAAAATTTCTCTTGATAAATTACAAAATTGCTTAAAAAAATTTGGACCTGTTCGATTAGTTGGAAAAAAATTTGGTGTATTGCGAATTGATGGATTAGATATTGATTGGTCGCTGCCACGAAAAGATAGTAAAGGAAGAAAACCGAAAGTTGAAATTGATCCTGAAATGACAATAAATCAGGCGTTGCGTAGGCGTGATTTAACTATGAATGCAATGGCTATTGATTTATCTGAATTTATTAAAAATCCGAATATGGAACCCAAAATTATAGATCCTTTTGGTGGATTAGAAGATATTCAAGAAAAAAAATTACGTGCAGTTGATGCTCAATTTTTTTTACAAGATCCACTACGCTTTTTTCGCGTAATGCAATTTCTTGCTCGTTTTGAAATGGAACCGGACAAATGTTTAAATGAGTTGTGCAAAGAGATGGATCTGCATGATGTATATTTGAATAAACCTGTTTCTAAAGAAAGAATTTTTGAAGAAATAAAAAAACTTTTTTTAAAATCACGGCGTCCTTCTCTTGGTTTTAGATGGTTACATAAAATCAATAGACTTCGAGATATTTTTCCCGAACTTTATGATTTAATAAGTGTTGAACAAAGAAAAGACTATCATCCTGAAGGTGATGTTTTTGAACATACAATGCAAACCTTAGATGCAGCTGCGCAATTTGATGAATATCAAAATCAAGGTGAAAAGTTTTTGTTAATGCTTGCAGCTTTGTGTCACGATTTAGGAAAGGCTATTACAACAGATGAAAATCTTTCATGTAAAGGACATGAAAAAGCAGGTGTTCCTATTACAAAAAAATTATTAAAGCGATTTGTTTTAGATAAAGATCTTATCAAATCTGTTTGCAAGTTGGTCAAATATCATTTGCGACCAGGACAACTTTTACAACAAGAATCAAGTATTAAAGCATATAAACGTTTGGCAAAAGCACTTGCTCCAGAAATATCTTTACGTCAAGTTGCGATTTTAAATTTATGTGATGTTAGAGGACGTAATCCTAAAAAACATGTGCCCTTGAAAAGGGTTTATCAAGATCGGTTTGAAAAATTTTTGAACAAAATACGGGAAATAAATATTGAACATGGACCGGAAGAGCCAGTTTTAAAAGGGCGTCATTTACTTGATGTGATACAACCTGGACCTGAAATGGGTAAATTATTAAAAAAAGCTTATGAAATTCAAATGGATGAAAATATAAAAGACGTTGAAGAGTTAAAAAAACGTGTTTTGCAGGATCAAGATTAATAATGAGTTTCTTATGTTAATAAAAAAAGCTCTCAAATTTTTGAGAGCTTTTTTTATTAAGTGAATTGATATGTTTATTTATTTTTATTTTTCAACCAAAGTTTGGCATATTTTTTTGCAGCTCTTCGTAATATTCCAAAAGTTTTAAGATGTTTAATCATTTCATTTAAAAGTTTAGCTTCTGTTTTAGGTTGACCACTTTCGTCAGTTGTACTTATTTTCATGCCGGCAAATTCTTCATATTTTTTTGTAAAACCAGGAATAGGTTGTGTAAAAGTCAGTTTTATTCCAAAAGGATCTTTTAATGAAAACATTTTATATCCACAATTTGGATAATCTTTTAATTCATCAATAATGGTTATGTTTTTTTTAGAACATTTTATATAATATTTTTCGATACCTTTTTTCATTTCAGCAACAACACCAACGCATCGGCTTGCACAACGCTTAATGAAACTAAATTCTGCAAGTTCTTCTACTTTGGGTTTTTTAAAAATGATAAAACATTTTCCTTTTCGTAATAGAGCGTAATCTATTTTTTTATCATCTTTATTAGTTACTAATTCTGAAATATCAAATGCTAATTTTTCAGTATAAAATTTTACTGCCATTTCTACTGAATCAACAATGATTGAAGTTTTACTGGATTTTATCATAGCGCATCTCCACCTTTTTTTTCTTAAAAACAAATTATATTTGCTTGCTTTATAATTTTAAACAAAAATTATGCGGACTTTTGTTTAAATTGAGCGAGCTTTTTTGCAAGACGACTGATTTTTCGAGATGCGGTATTTTTTTTCATCAATCCTTTGCCTACAGATCTTGATATTTTAGATTCTGTAGCTTTAAATAAATTTGTTGCTGTTTGAACATCATCTTCTTGTAATGATGCCAAATACCTTTTAATAGAGGTTTTTATATCAGAACGTCTTGCGACATTATTTTGTCTTCTTATCTCATTAGTCTTGGATCTTTTTTTTGCTGATTTTATATTGGCCATATTATATAATTCCTAAAAAAATATTTTACGTATAAAAACTTTTAACAAAAATCATATGACTTTTTCAACTTTTCCTTTTTTTACACATTTTGTACAAATAGCACCACGTTTAATGCTTTTTTGTCCTTTTAATATATATCTTATCACATGAACATTAGGATAAACCCAACGTTTTGTTTTGTTGTTTGCATTACTAACATTGTTTACTACTTGAGGTTTTTTGTTACATATTGCGCAAATATTTGCCATATTGAAATAATCCTTTCGGGTGTCAACTTTTATTTACTTTACAACAAGTAAAATACTCAGAATTATAATTTCATTGTAGCAAAAAAACGGGTTTTTTGAAGTTTTATGATATAAAAATTTAAAAAACTATTTCAGTTGCAAAGATTTATTGATTCCAATCATGGATTGTTCTTGGCTCTAAACCTAGTAATTCATATACTTCATTGGCTAAAAGAGTTTCCTTTTCAAGTAAATTGGATGCCAAAATATCAAGCATATTTTTATTATCAATAATTAATTTTTCAGCGTTTTGATGACAAGTTTTAATTATTTTTTCTATTTCTTCGTCAACTTTTTGTGTTGTTTTATCTGAATTTGTTCCTGATTTTTGTATATCTCTTCCTAAATAAGGATGTTCTTTGCTATGATCAAAAACAATTGGTCCTAAATCGGACATTCCATATCTTGTAACCATTAGACGAGCAATTTTTGTTGCTGTATCAATATCATTTGCCGCACCACTGGTTTGTATGTTAAATATTAATTTTTCTGCTATAAGACCACCTAAACATACCATTATTCTTGAGAGCATTTCTGTTTTTGATTCGCTATGACGATCATTTTCGGGTAGCGACCAAGAGACACCCAATGCTCGCCCTCGTGGAATTATTGTTACTTTATGAAATGGGTCAGTTTCTGGTAATAAAACATTTAAAAGTGTATGACCTGATTCATGATATGCAGTTCTTTTTTTATCCTTTTCAGATAAAATTAAGGTTTTTCTTTCTGCACCTAATAATAATTTATCACGTGCTTTTTCGAAATCTTCCATTAAAACAAAGTTTTTATTGGCCTTTGAAGCAATTAAAGCAGCTTCATTGATTAAGTTTTCGAGATCCGCACCACTAAAACCAGGAGTTCCCCGAGCTATTTTTTGCAAGTTTAAATTTTCATCAAGTTTTACTCCTTTTGCATGTACCTTTAAAATTTTTTCTCTACTTGCTAAATCGGGATATGGAACTTCTATTGTTCTGTCGAAACGACCTGGACGTAATAATGCTTTATCTAAGACATCGGGACGGTTTGTTGCTGCTAAAACAATTACAGAGCCATGTTCTGTTGAAAAACCATCCATTTCTGATAATAGTTGATTTAAAGTTTGTTCACGTTCGTCATTGCCTCCGCCAAGTCCAATTCCTCTTTGACGACCTACCGCGTCAATTTCATCTATAAAAACAATACAAGGTGCATGTTTTTTTGCTTGCACAAAAAGATCGCGTACACGAGATGCACCTACCCCTACAAATACCTCGACGAAATCAGAACCGCTGATACTAAAAAACGGACAGTTTGATTCGCCTGCAACAGCTTTTGCAAGTAAAGTTTTTCCATTTCCGGGTGCTCCGCTTAACAAGACACCTTTAGGAATTTTTGCTCCTAAACGAGCAAATTTTACAGGATTTTTAAGAAATTCAATGATATCTTTTAAATCTTCTTTCGCTTCATCTACACCTGCAACATCTTTAAAGTTTATATTAATAGTATTCGGAGAGAAAAATCTTGCTTTGCTTTTTCCAATGCTAAATATTTTACTTGTTCCGCCTCCACCTTGGGCTTGTCGTAAGTAAAAAAACCATAATAATATTAATAATAATGGCAAAAAAGAAATAAATAGATACATGGCCCAAGAAGGCTTTTCTTTTGGATATACATCCATAATTACATTGTGGTCTTTTAATTTTTCCCACAATTTTTCTGTAGGTAGCACATAACTTTCAAATTTGGTTCCATTTTTTAATTTGCCATAAACTAATTGGTCGTGAATTATAACAGATTCCACTTGATTTTTTTCTATAAGTTTAAGTAAATTTGAATATTTTATATTTTCAACATGTCTATTGATACTGTTATACCAAAATAGATATAACATTCCTGCTATTAGAAAGAAAAAAAGCAACCAAATAGCATTTGGTCCTTTTTTATTAAATTTAGGTTTTTTTTTAAAGTTTTTATTTGCCATTAATCCGATCCTATCTAATTTTATTTAAGAACTTTTGGTATAATCTTAACCTAATTTGTATGATTTAACAACAAGTCAGAGTGTTTTAGTAAAAAGCATTTTTAACCCAGCGGGGATAACTTTTATGATATTGGTTTGATGTTAAAACACGAATATTGCCACTATTGCAATTTAAAGCAGCAATTTGAGCTACTTTATATGGATTTTTAGATGGAAAATCGTAGGAAAAGGCTATAAAATTACCACATGGCGAAAAAGATGGTTCATGTTTATCTCCAGGACCAAAAGTTATTTGTTTTTCTACTATATTTTTAAAATTATCTAAATTTAATGTAAATAATTGAAAAGTTCCGTTAACTATCCTTGTGTATACAATATTATTTGTTTTAGGGCAATATGAAGGGGCCGCACAATATCCATGCCCACTTGTTAGACGTTTAATTGTTTTTTTAGCTTTTTTATAATAATAAATTTGTGGATAACCTGTTTGATAATCAGAACAAAAAATTATATCGCCATTTTCTAAAAGATGTGGGGATGAATTATTTCCGCAATTTTTTGTTATTGGAACAAATACACGTTTATTGTATTTTTTACATAAATTATAATCGTATAAATAAAGCTCTGAATTTTTTCCACCAGATAAACATAATACTGCCTTTTTTCCATCCGGAGAAAATGATGGTTGCATATTTAGGCCATCATAAGAACAAATTATCTTGTTTTGTTTTGTTTCAAGATTTATCGACATTAATCGATTATTTCTTTTAGTGAATTGGGAATAAAAAAGTACTGGTGCCTGAGAATGCCAACATGGAGCAACATTGATTGTTTTTTGTGGAATTATAATTTTTTCTTTTTTGCCTGCATAATCTGACAAGCAGATAACTTTTTGTTTTGGAGAAACTAATTTACAATAAGCAATAGAGCTCAATGTAACACTTTCTTCTCCAGTTAAAATTTTTATTAATTCGTCTGAAATTTTATGTATGGATAAAATTTTATTTTTTTGATCAAAAATAAATTCTTTATCAATTATAATGCTTTCTGAGTTTAAATCTTTTAATGTTAATTTAATATTGTCGTTTGTTTTAGATAGATAAAGCAATAAAGAAAATCCTTTATTACATAATTTTGTTTCAATGTTTTTATTTAAAAAGTTATTTGATTTTTTGATTTGCATTTCAAGCTGATCTGCAAATTCTAAGTCGAATTGAATTATTTTTGCTACCTTAGACAAAAAACTTTGATCATTAAGGATTATCGATAATATTTTGATTTTTTCATGCTGTTGTATCTGGTTTAAAATTGAAAATGCCATATCAGAATTTGTTTTGTTATCTATGGTTACTAGCCTTAACGAATGATTATTAAAAATAGCAATCATTAAAAATAAAATTAATTTTTTTTTCATGATTATCTCCCCAAATTGATTAAAATTGATTAATTTAAAAGCCCTTAATGGGCTAAATAATTGTTTAGGGCTTTGATAAAAAAATATAATGAAGATCTACTGCCTGAAATCTATTGTAAATTTTTTATTCCATAAAGATCTATCAAATTTAAAATTTTTAGCAATTTTAGAAATGCTTAAATCATAGATTAAGATTTTTGATCTAGTAATAAATTCAAATTTTTCAACAACACCTTTTGAATTTATATAAAAAGTTACGGAGCATTGTGTTCCTTTAGGTACACCAACAGGAGGTCGCCATAATCGTTCTACTTCATGTTGTATGCTTAATTGGTATTTTATTAAGTTTGGATCTGATTCTCCTATTAAATTGAAATGTAATTCTTCTTGTTCTTTTTCTTTATCTTTTTCTAAGACATTATTTTTTTTGTTTTCTAAGTTTTTTTTGTTTTCTAACTCATCATTTTTTTTATAATTTTCAATGTTTTTTTGTCTTGTTATATCCTTTTTAATAGATTGAGCTTGTTTTTTTATTGGTTCCTTTTTTATATTTTTTTTGAATTGTGTTTCATTTTTTTTAATTGTAGTAGAAGATAGTTTTTGTTGTTTTATGGTTGATTTTTTGGGATTTATTGATTTGGATTTAAAAGTATCTGAGTTATTGTGTATAGATTTAGTTTTAGAAAGTTTTTTTGTGATATTTCTTTGACTAAGCCACTTTGATGCAGATATATTTTGAGATTTTATTGGTTTGAAATATGCAAATGTTGGTTTTTTGGAATGAAGTCCAAAAACAACAAACCGTTTATTAATCTTATTATCAGAGATAAAGTAAAACAATGAAATAATAAGTAGGATATGAAATAAAAATGAACTTATTATATATTTTTTCTTTAAATTATTATTATTCATTTGAATTCGAAAGTATCAGGCAGCTGTTGCAGCAGTTTTTGTTGACATTGCAACGTATTTGACTCCAGCGAATTTTAATTCGTCTACAATTTCTATTACTTTACCGTATGAAATAGATTCATCAGCTCTAATATATACAGGAAGATCATCATGTTGGTTTAATGCTTTTTGAACTGTTTGTACAAGATCTTTTCGTTCAATAGGATAACTATTGAAAAACATTTTATCGTCTTTTCTTAATGTGACTACAAGATCTTGCTGATTTCCAACTTCTTTACTATTACCACGTGGAAGATCAACTTTGATTCCATTTTGAACCATAGGTGCAGTTATCATGAAAATAACAAGCAATGTTAGCGCTGTATCAATTAAAGGAGTAAGAGAAATTTCTGGCATTATAAATCGGCGAGTTTTGCGCTTTTTGGAATTTAATTTAATTTTAGCCACGACAATTCCTAAGATTTATAAAATGTTTTTTTTATTATATTTAAATATTTATCAGCAAGATGATCAAGTTGTTGTTCTTGTTTTCTTAGTTCATTTGAAAAATAATGAAAAGCGATCATTGCGGGAATTGCAACTATTAATCCAGCAAGTGTTGTTGTTAATGCTTCTGCAATTCCTGGAGCAACGACAGCTATGTCGGCAGATTTTTCTTGACTTATATTTACAAATGAATGTATAAGACCCCAAACTGTTCCAAATAAACCTATTAATGGAGAAACGGCGGCGCTTGTACCAAGAATTGGAAGATATGTTTCATTTTCCATAATTAGTTGATCAATTGTTTGATTTGTTGATAATTCTAAATATTCCAATTCTTGAGATGTTAATTTTTGATTATTTTGGTGTTGTTGATCTAGTATGCTTTTTAATTCTTTTAGATTTTGCGCTAAAAATTTTCCACCTGTGCATTCTTGGAAGTCTTTGCCGACATTGAGAAGTTCATTAAACGTAGTTACGCCTTTTAATCTTATAAAAAGGTGAGTCATTTTATTTTTTTGTTTTTTAAAAAGCATAAATTTAAATGTGACTATTGCAATACAACTCACTGAAAGCAGAAATAAAATTAATAATACAAATTTTGTCATCCAATCAGATTGAACAATAAGCTGCCATGCAGGAGAACCAAAAATGAAGTTGAACATAACAAATCCTTTGCTTGTAAAAAATAAATTTTATGTTGTTTTACATTGATTTGATAAAATTTACATGATTATAAATAAAAATCTAAACTTTATAAATATATTAAAAATAATTTTTTTTTGATTAAAACATAAAGTTTTTAGCAAAAAAAAGCGAAAAACTTTTAAAAATAATTTTTTTTTTAAAAAAACTAGAAAATTTCAGATTGAAAATGTTAGTATTTATTTAGAGCTAATAAAAACATGATAAAAAAGTTAAAATTTAGAGTTTTTGCAAGCAAAAAAAATGCAAAAATTTAAAACCTTCTTAATTAAAAAGGATTTAAGGGGCTATAGTGAAGAAAAAAATATATTCATTTAAGAACCGAAACTTGAGTAAAAAAAACTTTAGTAAAGAATTATTATTGATCCTTTTTTCTTTTATTATTTGTAAAATCAATTTTGCACAGCAATCATTTGTAGAACAATTGAGAATGCAAAAGGAAAAAATGCAAAGATCATCAGGGATATCTGGAGAATCATCTGAATTTTTAGAAGCGAAGTTTGAAGAACGAATGAAAAAGCAACAAGAAGAAAGAAGACAATCATTGTTACAAGAAAATAAAAAAAAGTATCAAAGTCAAATGGAAGAAGGACGTAGAGGATTGAAAACAGTTTTTTCTATGTCTGATCAGATGCAAAATTATTATTCAATGATAAGTAATCCTTCAGAATTTAACAAATATAAGGTCAATGATTTTGTAAATGAAATGAGAAAGTTAACTTATTATCTTGGTGGACGCCCGCCTGATGATGCAGAATTGAAAATTAAATATATATGGCGTGAATTAACATCAGTTCTTAGGTTGGCAATTCAAAATATAAACGCAAATAAAATTCCAATTCTTGAACCGCATCAAAAAGAGTTAGAACAATTTTTAAAAATTTTAGAAAGTAATTATTCGGTTGCAGAGCATTTTAAAAATATAAATGCGTTTTTAAATATGAAAATAAAAATTCTAAATTCTGATGCATGGATTAAATTGATTGAGCTTTTAATTACGCAAGCAATTGAGCTGAAAAAGAAAGATGAGTTTCAGGGGATGGATGAAATTATCGAACTAAATATAAAAGAAGTTGTAGATAAAATTTTACAGTTAAGAGATGTTTTTTCGAAGCAACAGAGAGATAAAATCGCCGATTTATTTAAAGAGTTTGAAGAAGTGAAATATATACCAAAAGTAAAAGAAGGGGCTGTTGAAGAGAAAAAAATAGAATGTGTAAGAACAGTTTCATCTAATTTTATAAGTAATTTATTAAAATTGGCGCAAAAATTTGTTCAAGCCAAAATGAGTGGAGAAAAACCTGTTGGTGAAGATACATTGTTGGAATTACTTAAAGAGTTAGAATTAAATATGAGTTTTATTAATTATAAACCAAAGATTCAAACTTGGAGAAAAAAGTTAGAAGAAACAGAACTTGAAATTAAAGAGAAAGAAGAAGAAGTCAAAGAAGTTAAACAGGAAATAAAAGTTGAACCTGTTAGACAACAGCCAAAACCTGTACAACCAAAAAAGGATGAAGGAAAAATTACTAAAGGACGCTTTTATATTCCTCCAACAGGAAAAACAAGAAGAAGATAAAAATATTAGTTACAGATAAAATAAATTTATTTTAGGGATATTTAGAAGACAGTTTTATTTTTTATAAAAAGATGGAATTTATTGACATTATTAATTTTAGTTTTGATAGTTTAATTTTATACATTTAAAAGAAATAATTATTTTTTTATTGAAAGGGAAGAAATGAACAAAAAATGCACTTTAGCTTCGTGGCTTTTTTTTGTATTATTTACATTTGACCTTGCTGCGCAAGCTTTGAGATTTGGAGATGTTGTTTTTATTGAACCAGATCCAGCAAGAAAGAAAAGCGATTGGTATTTAACCGTTCGCAAAGATCCAAATGTTGATTTTAGAAAGGTTAAAAATCCAGATGATGAAGAAAAATTTGTATTAATAAATCCTTTTAAAATTAAATCGAATAATGAAATCAAGTATGGTGATAAGGTTGCCATACAATCATTTTATTCTACAAAATTTGTAGTAGCTGAAGCAAAAAAGAATGAAGTTGCAACAAAGATGTTTTCCAATCTTAAAGCAGGGCTACTTGGTGATTTGACAGCTCAATGGACTGTAGAAGGTGAAAGGATTGGAGCTGTTGTAAATATTGGTGATATAGTGTCTTTTAAATCATTTAATAATAGATATTTGAGAGGAGGACATTCAGGAAAGATTCATCCGAATGATGTCGATTTAGCAAAAGACGCTAAATCTAATGAAAAATGGGTTTTAAGAAGACGACTTGGTACTATCATCAGAGAAAAACGTAAAGAAGAACCAGTACAACCTGCAAGACCAGAAGCAAGAGCATCTAAAAGAGATAAAAAAGGATATGAAGAATATGAAAGTTTACCTAAAGGATTTTATCCGTTAATGCCTGGTGGAGTTGAAAAAATATCTGTAGGAACAAATGCACAAGGAAAAACTCTTGTTTGGGGTATTGGGCAATACGGTGGTATTTGGCAAGCAGATATTCAATTTGGACAAAGAAATATTCCTGTAAAAATTGAATGGAAATCAATTCCTGGTAATGCTAAGGATATAAATGTTGGATCAAATGGTGTTATAGTAGCAATTGCGAGAACAGGTAAACCTTTTATTTGGAGTGATAGAAATTGGGATCCTCTGACTGATGAAAATCTTATTAAAATAGCCGTTGGGAAAAATCAAGATGACATCTGGGGTGTAACCAAAACAGATGAATTGGTTCATCTTGAAAATGGTCAATGGAATAAAAAGACAGACCGTCAATATAAATATGTAGATGCAGCTTCAGATGGTACTGTTGTCTGTATTGATTTGAATAATAATGTTTATATATCTATTGATGGAATTGAATTTAATCAGATTCCACGCTTAAAATTGGATGAAGTTTCTGTTGCAAGAAGAGATTTAATGCGTGGTATTTATAAAGGTAATTTATTTTGGCTTAATAATAAGGGTGAATGGACAAAAGCAGCTAGAGGAAGAAATCTTATAGAGTTTGAACTAAATGAAATTGGTGATTTGATAGCAATCATTAATAGAACTGTTCCAAGAGGCGACAATATGCCATCAGGTTATATGATGTTTTATAAAAAGATTCCAGTTCCAAGAGTAGCAATGGGCGCAATGAAAATAGAAACAACGGTCGTTAGAGAAGGTGAAACTCCTTCAGTAACAACAAGAACAACGAATCTCGAAGCAGGTTTGGAAGAAGCATTAAAAGAAGAAACTCCAATGGGCAAAATTGAAAAATTAATGGTTGTTGTTGAAGATGCAAAAAACAATAATTTAGCCTTTCCAGAGGCTAATGCTGCAACAAAACAATATAGATTTGTAAATGCAATACAGGAATTATATAATAATCTTTATATCTTACCTTCAGATAATCCATTATTGAAACGTTTTTATGATTTATTAATAAAAGTTCAAGCTTATGAACCTTTATATGGTAATTATGGTGATTATGTTAAAGGTTTTATGAGTAGTTTGAAAGATAAAGGGGTTGATGTTCCACCAATTGAAATTCCAAAACCAGGTGCAGTATTTGAAGAAGTATTAAAAGCTTCTATTGCTCGACCATCAATAGATGCACAAATAGATTCACTTAAAATCCTCACTGATTGGGTTGGATCAAAAGAATTAAGCTTGTTTGAAAGGGCGCCATTAGTGATGGCTCTTAAGGATTTAGCAATGAAGATTAGAGAATTGCCTACAACAAATGATGCAGAGAAAAAGATTAAGCAGAATTTGCAAACTAAATATTCGGAGTTTCTTCAATCGATTAAAGAAAAAGAAAATATGTTAGGACCTTCTGGTATGCAGGATGTTGAAACGATTATAAAAGAGCTTCCTAAATCTCCGGCTGCTGCACCTGCAACACAACCACAACCGGCATCTACACCACAACCACAACCGGCACCTGCAGCACAACCACAACCGGTACCTGCAGCACAGCCACGACTACCATCAGCTCCAGTAGTAAAAAAAGGAGGAGGAAGAAGATAATAGATTATAATAATTCTGTATTTATAGATTATTAATAAATCTTTTTCGGGTTTAGATATTTTTGTATTTTGAATTGATTTTTGTGATGAAATAATTTGATCCTGTTTTTTTATATGATTTTTATTTTCATCAATGGCATGATTATTAATAATATTGTTACTGTTTTTGGTTTGTTTTGAAGGTTTGTTGATAGATTTGATTGCTTGCGGTTTTGAATTTTTATTTTGTAATGCTAAATATTCTTTGTCTTCATATTGAAATGGTTGATATATTTTGATTTTATATGAAATTTTAGTTGGACTATTTATTTGTGATAATTTTTTTTCTTCTTTGATTTTTTTATATTGTTTTTTGTTTGAAAACAATAT
>WJIY01000012.1 GCA_014730005.1 Candidatus Babelota bacterium
CATTAATATCATCTATTATCTCTTTTGCAATATTTTCAAAATTTGAAAAATCTTTTTTCGCTTTATAAATAAAACCATCTCTCATTCTGAATATAATCTTATCGCATAATTTTTCTTCTATTTTATGATACACAGCTAAAGATAAACCTTTATAAATATTTTTATCTATTTTAAAATATTGAATATCAATATTAGGTAAGCGTTTCTTTAAAATTAAATTTTTAATGTGTTTAAATAAATCCTTTATATTATGAATTTCATTAAATGAAATTAAATCGGCAAAATTTAAATATTTTTTTAACCTATTTAATATTCTTTGATTTAAAGAAGGGCTTGTGTTTGAAAAAGCTAAAGGAATTGTCGATTTTTCAACATTTAAGATTAAATATTTTATATCTTCTAAATATTTTTTATATTCTCCAAAATAATCTACTACTTTATATTTTCCCATAATTTCTATCAAGTCTTCATCTACTGCTTCTTCCAAATTCTTTTCTTTTATTAACTTATTAACATCATGAAAACAAAAACTAACAATAAAAATTTTCAAAATTTTCGGATTCTTTTTTACTAATTCAATTAAATCACCATCCTTTTCCATGAATAAAAAGGTCCCTAAAATACCATTTAAAATATGTACCCAGTAAGGCATATCGGAATATTTTCTTTGTTTAAGTTTACTTTCTTTAAACAAAGATCCGCCTTTTGCTGGAGTTAAAATTGTACTTTCTAAAAGACTAAATCCTAATGTTTTAGAAAAATTTTCCATTTCTTTATTAAAAAGTTCATAATTTTGTAATTTATAATTTATTATTCTACTCATCAAAAAATATTAAAAATAACCAAACAATTTCTTTTTACCACACTCGCTAGGACAAACCATGTCCTACCCCCTTTTATATTTCAACAAGGTCTCTTCAAGCTCTTTTTTTATCTCATGTCTGAGCCACTTCGGACTTAATACCTCGGCATGTTTTCCATATTTTAAAAACCAGCGTTTAAAATCTTCCACTCCGCTAAAATCAAACCTAAATTCAATTTCTCCATTTTTTAAATCCTTAATTTCCTGACTTTCAAACCAATGCTGTTTTTTTAACCATCGCGCTTGGTAATCGTCAAATTTTATTTTTACTCGATACCTTTTTTCAAGCTGATTCCTAAAACTTTTCCTGCAATAATCAACCAATTGGTTAAATTCCTTTTCGTTATAAACAAAATTCTCCTCAAGCGCTTTAAAATTATTCATTCGATCAAGACAGAATAATCTTAATTCCTTTTTCCTTTGATCAAAAGCAAGCAAAAACCAACGACCGCAATTATTATGTAAAATTAAAGGCCAAACCAATCTCTGATCTTCTTTATTTTTTTTGGGTGAATAATAATCAAATTTAACTTTAATTTTTTGCGTTATTGCCGATTCTATATATTTAATAAAATTTCTAACCTTTTCCTCATCATTGGCTAAAACGGTTGTTCCATTATCAAGCGATATAAACTGAATTCTTTCATTTCCGGAAATTTCTCTAATTTTATTTTCAATTACTTCAATTACTCTTATGATGGATTTCTCCTTAGGGTATGGTTTTACAAAATCCAAAATCTCATAACCTAATAATAAAGATTTATAATCTTCTTCTGATAAGCCGATTAGAGGCAAGGAACAATTTATTGTGCTTTTATCGATTTTCCAATAATTACTCTTATTATCGTAATAAATTTTTATCCTAAAATCATAATTGAGTTGTTCAATATCTCTTTTGATGGTTTTTGGATGATATTCCAATATTTCAGCTAATTCGTTTAATTTCCGCTTGTTTTTCTCCTTAAATAAACCGATTAATCTGTAAAGTCGATAAATTATCGGTCTTTGATTCATGGAATTAATTATTTATAAAATTCAAAAAACTATTTTTTTACATTAACAAAGCCAAAACCCGCTGAATTTTTTTCTCCAAATCCGGTATCTAAACAAAATTTAATAATTTTATATTCCGGATTATTGTTTGATACGATAAATTCCCAAACACTACCCGGTATCCTGGCCTTTTGTCCTTTTTTAATGTAATCCACCAAAGCTCCTCTTTTAAATTTATAAGTATTGAATAAATTTAATTCAAGGTTATAACCCGTGTTGAAAAATTGGTTATACTTTTTAATACAATTCCTATTCAAAGCCTCGATAAAGATGTTTAAAGGCATTTTTTTATTCCAATAAAGAACCTTTCCTGTATCTTTAATTATATTATTAGTCTTGATAATTTTATCCGGGATCGAAACTACTATTGGGGTAATCGTAGAGACAATTGAAAATCTATCAGGTCTTTTTTTAATGGTAATTTCTTTTAAATCAAAAATTGATTTTCCCAATTTAATATTCTTTTTTTCCTTTAAATTTTTTTTAATATAATTAATCAATTTTTTATCGGGACTGGAAATCTGCCAAAAATATTCCTTTTCTTTTTTTAAAGGTTTATTTTTTTCAAAAGGATAAATATTACTAAAACAAAAATATTTAAAATTAAATTTTTCATGAATTTTTTTATATTCTTGATCATTTATAAAAATCCGATACAAAAAGGACTGCATAAAAAAAGGATTTAAAGGCTGAGGAGTATCTCTTTGAGGAATAATTTTTAAAAACAACAACATTTTTAATTAATTATTCTGATTGTTTCTTAAATTTATAACTCTGTTGTATTGTATTTTTCAAAATAAGCTAATCACTTTTATCTAAATAAATCAAACAATCAATTTTATTAAAAACCCTAGCCTCCTTGAGTTATTCCTGCTTTTATGCTATATTTTAATAACTTAACCAATAATTATTCTTAATGAAATTAGTTAAAGGTAAGAAAATTATCATAAGCAACCAAGACACTTAATGAAGCATTAAGAGATTTGGTGTTGATCAAAAAAAATATAAGCCTATTCAGCTTTTTTCAACTAAAAAAATGAAAAATGAAAAAAACTCAAGGCGTGATAGTTGATATCGGAACCGGAGACGGAAAATTTGTCTATGAGCTAGCGAAGCGGTACCCACAAAGACTTTTTATCGGGATCGATCCCGATCATAAAAGCTTAGAAAAAAATTCTGCAAAAATTTATAAAAAGCCGGCTAAAGGAGGTCTTACTAATGTTTTCTACATCCTTGCCAACGTGGAAAACTTGCCTCAAGAATTGAATAATCTGGCCAATCAAATCTTTATTATCCTGCCCTGGAGCAGCTTACTACATGCAATTATCAAAGTTGAACCAAAAATTTTTCAATCCATCAAAAGAATCGCCAAAAAAGGCGCTTTTGTTGATTTAATAATCGGTTATGACAAAAAAATCGATACCAAAAAAATTGATCTAGCCGGCTTGGATGAAAACTATATTCAAGATTTCATAAAGCCGAAATTAAAAAAATTAGGCTTCAAGATACAAAAATTCCAAAATATCAACAAAAACCAATTATTCCAAATCCCCAGCTCCTGGGCCAAAAAATTGACTTTTGGTAAAACCGAAACCTTTTATTATATAAGATTATCGGTTCAGTAAAAAACCATAAAAATTGCTATTTTCCAAACCTATTTGCCCGCCACCGCTATCAACTACAACTTCAATCCAAATAACAATTTAAAATTAATCGCTTGGCATAGTATTTTCCGGAAACAGGATAAAATTCTGAATAAAAAACTTTAACTTTGTTAAAGCCCGCTGATTTTAAAGTACTTTATCTTCAATCTTGGCTTTTTAACATTAACTTTATGGCCCTTTAACCTTTACTGATTTTACTATTTAATTTAAAATATCAATACCTAAAAACTAAAAAATGAATCCAAAAATGAAAAAAACTGTCGAACTGTTTATTGCTGCCTTGATCATTGTCAATATTATTGGCTGCAAAACATCAAGCGGTTCTTCCCGGCAAACAACCAAACCGCCTGCCCTGCCCCAAGAAGAACTGTCCAAAAACGATTCCGGTCTTTTTCAAGAACCCAACCATAACATCAGCTTTCGCTATCCAATCGCCTGGCGACTGGATCAAAACCAACCAGACGTAATTGTCTCCATTATTAACCCAAGCAACAATAACAATGTTAATTTGAGCATCAATAAGCTACCTAAACCAATACCCAAAAAAACCATCGTGCAAAGTTCGGTTCGGCAATTAAAAAACCGGATTCCAAATTTTAACAATCTAAAAGTAAAAGAATACCTTACCGATCAACAATTACCCGTGACAATATTAAGTTTTCAAGGCGACTTGAAAAACACTGAACTCGAATGGAGGCAATTCCTTTTTTTTAAAAAACAGAATCTTTATGTTTTGACATATACCGGTTCAACCAAAACCTTTTCCGATAATCTACCCCAAGCTTATGGATTGGTAAATTCTTTTAAGTATTAAACTTTTAATCTATGCGCCCTTCAATATTCAAACTGATTCTACTCTGCTCCTTATTATTCTTTTTTTGGCTTCAATTCAAACCAATCCCCGTTCAAGCAGCCAAACCAAACCTATCCTCAATATCCAAAGAGTTTGCCATGATTTCAACCGCCAATTATTACCAAGACAGTCTGGTCCCTTGCGGACCCATGATAAACAAAGGACAAACTGGTGAAGCTAACTTATGCACGATTTGTGATTTCATTAAAATGGCTCAAAATATTCTTGAATTTCTATTAGCCATTA
>WJIY01000013.1 GCA_014730005.1 Candidatus Babelota bacterium
AACTAATAATGCAACACAACAGTCAGCTGATAATAATAATTTAACACCATCAACAGAAAAAACTGCTAATGATAATGATGTTAGCCAAAATTCAATGGATGATGAAAATAACGACAATGCAAATGCTACATCATCAGTAACAGCAGGATCTTGTAGATTTGGGGAGATCATGAATGCTGGATCGACTCATGTTAGGGATGTAGCTACTAATGTTAGAAATTGGGCTGTTAATAGAGGGGCTAATCAATGGCTTAGAGATGGTGCCTGTGTAGCTACAATAGGTGTGAATGTATTTAGGAATTCTTTGGTTCCAACAACACCAATAATATTAATAACGGCAAATATAATATTACCAATAGCAGAAAGTACTGTTATTGGTTATTATTTGTTTCAAAGCGGTCAATGGGTTTACAGAAGAATATCAAGGCCTATGAGCATATCAGCATTTACTTCAAGTTTCAACGATAACAACAATACTAATGCTAATTTTACTGTTATATCTAATAATGAAGAAAATAATAGTCAATCTAGTGTTAATGATCAATCATCTCGTTGTGTTATATTATAATACTATAAGTTATTTTATTAAATTTCAGAACCGGCTCTAAAAAAGAGCCGGTTCTTTTTTATTGTGTATTCAACGTGAACTAAAGCAAATAATGCTAAAATTTATATTTGTTTCACTAAAATATCAATTCTGGAGAAATAAAGAATTATCTCTTTTATTATTTTTTTCTTAGTTTTTCATTAATTTTTTCCATCGCTTTTCAGCCCCTTTAGTAATTAAAAATATTTTATTTTTTTTGTTATTATTTGCATTAAATAGATTAAGTTTTGATTGTATTATGATAATAGATTTTTTAGTAATATGTATATTATGATTTATAATTTATAAATATAGATAGGAGAATTGATATTTATGAAGTCGATCTTAGTAGTCTTATTTAAAATTTTTATTTTATTTAATACCAATTTTTTGATTCAATGTAAACAAATAGTTTTTCAAGGAGAATCGAGCGTTATTCAAACAAGTTATCAATTGCAGTCGGAAAAAATTATTTTTACAAAAAAGTATCAAAATATTAATGGCAGAATAACTCAGAGTTGGTTTATTGGGAATCAAGAAGTTGCTAAAGATGAATATTTTGAAAAATTAAGTCAGGCTGAAAAGGAAGAACAAGAAATAATAAAAGAAGAGGAAAATAAAAGGAAAGCAGAACAAGCAAGGCTTAAGAGAGAAAAAAAGGAATTAAAGAAAAAAGAGGAAGAATCTTTTTATAAAAGGATCAAATTAAATGGATTAAAAAAAATGATTAATTTAGAAGTTGCTAAAATAGAAAATAAGTTAAAAAAATTAGATGAATATTCTTTAGATGAATATTTTGTTTTTGAAGAGCAAACCTTTGATTCATTTGATAGTTTACAAGATATTAGAATTGGATTATTAAATAAAGCAAAAAGTTTAGTTTTATCAGATATTGAGGTATTAGATTTTGAGGATTTAAAAGGGGTTTTAAAAAAACTTGAGGTTTTTCCTAAAAAGATAGAGATTTTTTTTAGAAAATCTGTAAAAAATGCAATTGATAAATGTGAAGATACAAAAAGGTTAAAAGATTTATTGGCTTTGATTTAAAAAGGATGGGGTGTTGAAAAAAACAGCAATTATTTTTACATTATGCTTTTTAAGTGGGTGTAGAATTTTTTATACAAAAGATGTGGAAGTGATTAATATGCAAGATTATAAACAAATAGTTAATGGTAATTTCGATAATTTATATGATGTAATAAAAATTTTTCCCAAAAGTTCACAAGATGTTAAAAAAAGAACTCAGCTAGCCATTGATATGGTTAAAGGTCAATTAAATGAAATTTTTGCAATAAAACCGGAAAGTAGAACTTTTAAAAATACTGCATTAGCTTTTGATGAATTAGAAGAAAAGTTTGGTATCATTTCAAATGGAATTGAGATTCTTGAAATGGTAAGTCCGAAAAAAGACATTCGTGATGCTTGTCATGATTCGGCAATTCAATTGAGAGCATTTGCAATTGATGCATTTATGAATAGAAAAATTTATCAAGCATTTAAAGAATATATTGCCGGTGAAAATATTAAAAAAGAAAAATTAAATCCTGTAGAAAAATATTTTTTAAGTGAAACGATGAATGATTTTAAACGGCAGGGTTTTGATTTGCCGGAGGAAGATTTTGAAAAGGTAAAAGAAATCAAAAAAGAAATTTCTAGATTAGGATTGGAATTTGATAAGAATATGAATATTGATAAAAGCTTTATTAAGGTTGAAGAAAAGGATCTCGCAGGCTTAGAACAGGATTTTATTGAAAATTTAAAGCAAGATAGTGACGGCAGATATATATTAACCTGTGATTATCCTATTTATTTTGAAGTAATGCAACATTGTTCTGTACCTCATACTAGAGAAAATTTGTATCTTGCTTTTAATAATAGAGCATATCCTGAAAATATTGCTCTATTGAATTTGATTATTGAAAAAAGAGATAAATTAGCAAAAAAATTGGGTTATGATAGTTTTTCTCATTTGAATTTAGATAATCAAATGGTCAAATCTCCAGATAGAGCACAAAAGTTTTTGTCGGATCTTGGTAAAAAAACTATGAAAAAAGCTGATAAAGAATTTGTAAAATTTACAGAGGATTTACCAAATGGAATTCAACTTGATAAGGATGGAAAGATAAATTCTTGGGATTTTGCTTATCTAAAAGAATGTTATAAAAAAAAGAATTTTAATATCGATGAACGTGCTATTGCACAATATTTTCCTGTACAAAATACATTAGAAAAGATTTTTGAAATTTATCAAAAATTTTTAAATTTAAAATTTAAATTTGTGGAAAATGTTGAAGGTTTGTGGCATGAAGATGTAAAAGTTGTAGAGGTTTATGATCACGAAGATGAAAAGAGAGGATTTTTATTTTTAGATCTTTATCCACGAGATAATAAATATTCTCATGCTTGTATGGCATCTATTGTTGAAACGATTAAAAGAAAAAAGAATGAGGGATTTAAAAAAATTCCAGCGGTGATCGTTTTAATTGCAAATTTTCCAAAAGCAACTAAAGATAAGCCTGCTTTGTTAAAACATAATGACGTTGAAACATTTTTTCATGAATTTGGTCATGCAATGCATGGATTGTTGGGTAGAACAGAATTAGCTTCTTTTTCTGGAACAAATGTAAAAAGAGATTTTGTTGAAATGCCATCACAAATGTTTGAAGAATGGTTGTGGGATAGAAATATATTACGTTTTATTAGTTCACATTATAAAACAGATCAAAATTTACCGGATGATGTTATTGATAGAAAGATTGAATTGAAAAAATTTGATTCAGGTTTTTTTGTTACACGGCAAGTTTGGTTGTCTTTTATTGCTTTAGATTGTTTTTTAAGTGGTGCATACAAGGATACTGATAAATTAATAAAAAATTTGCATCAAAAATATATAAAAAATATTCGATTTGACCCTAGAACACATTTTCAAGCGGCATTTGGTCATTTGATTGGTTATGGAGCAAGGTATTATGGATATATGTGGTCGAAGGTTTTTGCATTAGATCTGTTTGAAAAAGTAAAGAAAAAAGGACTTTTAAATTCTGAAATAGGACAGGAATTTGCAAATAAAATTTTGTCTAAAGGAGGTAGTGTTGAACCAGATAAATTATTGAGGAACTTTTTAGGACGTGCACCAAATCAGGAAGCATTTTTAAAAGAATATGGAATAGATTAGTTAGTAATAGGAATTGAAATTAATAAAAAGGCGTACATCCGATGTACGCCTTTTTATTATAACTTGGGTCATTTATCCTTGGTCATTTTTTTCAAAATCGTTACAATCAGTGTTTATATCTTCATTTTCTTCTGTGTTATTGCATTGACATGAATATACATTCTCTCCACAATTTTCACATGTATCGCAATCAGAAAGATTTCTTCTGATTTTATTTAACCAATCTTTAAAATTCATTTTTCTTTCTCCTTTTATATTTTATGTTTTATAAAAAAATTAATTTATTCTTTAACATGTTCTTCAACACATTTATTTTTGTTTGTTTTATTATTTGAGGAATTGTATTTTTTATTTAGACAACCCGCCATTACGAGTATTAATAATATTGCAGGCATTATAAGTATTAAATGAACTTTTTTTGCTGTTATCATATATTTTCTCCCTTTTTTTATAATAAAAAATGCAAAAAAATATGTAGTGTTTTAAAATAATATTTTTTGTTTTTTATAAAGTATTTTGCACTATTTTACCTTACCATATTCATGAGGGTTTTTGTCAATAGAAATGGGCATTTTTGTGTATTGATATTGAAAGATATTAAAATAACATTTTAGGCATTTTGTTTTAAAAATAGGCCAAAATTTGATCAAATTTTGGCCTATTTTTGATTATTTGTTGAGTTTATTTTGTTTATTCTGCATTTACATCTATAGGGTCGTCATCGTTTTTGTTTTGGGTAGAATTTGGCCCTTTTTGGTGTTGATTATTTTGCTGATTTGCAGTATTAGCTTGTTGTTCTTTGTATATTATTTCTGCAATTTTATGTGAAGCTTGCATTAAATCGTCGGTTGCTTTTACAATTGCTTCACTGTCATTTGCTTTTTCTTTAAGCACTTTTTTTGCTTCTTGTATTGCATCTTCTACCTTATTAACTTCTGCAATTGGAAGTTTTTCTTTGTTTTCTTTTAATGTTTTTTCAATGCTTAAAATTAAATTATCTAAATGATTACGTTTTTCTATAATTTCTTTATTTTTTTTGTCTTCAGCTTCATGTTCTTTTGCTTTTTTGACAAGATCTTCTACTTCTTCTTTAGAAAGACCTGATGAGTTGGTAATTGTTATATGTTGTTCTTTCCCTGTTCCTTTGTCTTTGGCTGAAACATTTACAATTCCGTTGGCATCAATATCGAAGGTTACTTCAATTTGGGGAACGCCTCTTGGAGCTGCAGGAATTCCGTCTAATCTAAATTTACCTAAAGTCTTATTATCTTTTGCAAATTCACGTTCACCTTGAACTATATGAATATCAACAGCTGTTTGATTATCTTCTGCTGTTGAAAAAACCTGTGATTTTTTTGTTGGAATTGTTGTATTTCGTTCAATCAATTTTGTTGCAACTCCACCTAGTGTTTCGATTCCAAGAGATAATGGGGTTACGTCTAAAAGTAATACATCTGTAACATCTCCGGCTAAAATTCCGCCTTGAATTGCAGCCCCTATAGATACAACTTCATCTGGATTGACCGATTTATTGGCTTCTTTGCAAAAAAACTGTTTTACCATTTCTTGGACTTTTGGAATTCTGGTAGAACCACCAACTAATATTACTTCATTTATTTGTTTTGCTTGTATTCCAGCATCAGATAGCGCTGTTTTGCAAGGAGTAAATAATTTTTCAAAAAGTTCTTGGCAAAGACTTTCAAATTTGGCTCTTGTAAGTTTTGTAACCAGGTGTTTTGGCCCTGCTGCATCTGCAGTTATATAAGGAAGGTTTATTTCTGTTTCTGTTGCGGCTGATAGTTCGATTTTAGCTTTTTCGGCAGCTTCTTTTAAACGTTGTAACGCCATTTTATCTTTGCGAAGGTCTAGATTATTGTCTTTTTTAAATTCCGCAGCTAAATATTCAATGAGTTTTTGATCAACACTGTCACCTCCCAATAGAGTATCTCCATTGGTTGCTTTTACTTCGACAACACCATCTCCTACTTCTAATATTGAAATATCAAATGTTCCACCTCCAAAGTCGAATACTGCTATTGTTTCATTTTTCTTTTTATCAAGACCATAAGCTAAGGCAGCAGCTGTTGGCTCATTTATTATTCTTTTGACATCTAATCCTGCTATTGTTCCGGCATCTTTAGTTGCCTGTCTTTGTGCGTCATTAAAATATGCGGGAACAGTTATAACTGCCTGAGAGATTTTTTCCCCTGCATATTCTTCGGCTGCTTGTTTTAGTTTTTGTAAAACTGCTGCAGATATTTCTTGTGGAGTATAATCTTTATTATTTATTTGAATAATAGTATCTCCATTTTTTCCCGCATTTAATTTATATGGAACGCTTTGGATATCTTCTTGTAAAAGTGAAGAAAATTTGCGACCGATAAATCGTTTTGCTGAAAAAATGGTATTTTCGGCATTTGTTACGGCTTGTCTTTTTGCTGAATTACCCGTTAAACGTTGATTATCTTTTGTAAAAGCAACAATAGAAGGTGTTGTGTTACCCCCTTCTTGATTGGGTATAACTTTTGCAGAACCTCCCTCCATGAATGAAACTACGGAATTTGTTGTTCCAAGGTCAATACCGATTATTTTTTTTCCCATAATTTTTCTCCTAAACATCAATTTGTATAAGTTAAACTTTGTTTTATTCAAAAAGAATAATTCAAATTTTAAAAAGTCTTAAATAACAGTCAAAAAACTTACTGTATGTTTTTAATGGTTAATTTATATAATCTTAGTCAAATAGTGTAGATACGTCAAGTTTGAAGTTAGATTATTTAAGTAAACAACACTAAAATTTTTTACAAAGTTTTTTTTGCAAAAAATTGGCATTTTTTGCAAAAAAAACAGCTTTTTTAAATATAAAAAGGAGTTTTTGCCGTGTAAGAGTAAGTTATGTAAAAAAACAAAAACCGAAGTAATTTTTAAGACAAACATTATTTTATATTTATTTAAAATTAATGAAAGAGCAAAATTGACGTCGGCGCACTCCGTCTTCAACTCCCCGCCTTTTATTTAGGGCTTGAATGTTTTTTATGTTTAGCAGGGGGCTGTTTTGGGGGTTTGTAAGATAGAATAAAAGTAATGCTTTTTGAGTTTAAATGAAAGAATTTTATATGGAGGCGGGGAGTTTTGACTTCGTTATTTAGAATGCAGTTATGAAAGAAGAGTAATACGCCTCCATATAAAATAAAAATGATTATTATTATACAATGATTATTAACATACTATGAATGCATGATTGTTAATAAACTATGAATTTGAATTTTTTAAATTAAAGTTGGAAGATTGGAATATGAATATTAATGAAGAATGAAAAAACAAAATAAACGTGAGAAATGTATTTAGGAAATATATTAGTGTAGGAAGATGTATTATCAATATTATATGAATATGTAATAAATAGATTTACTAATGATATTAGGTTCACTTTATATTAGGTTCACTTTATATGATGAAAGTAAATACGAATGAACATGCTTTCCAATAAAGAGGAAGATAGAATCAAAGCTAATATAAAAGTGAGGTAATAATTTAATGCTTGTGATTAAAAAGACAAACCAATAAACGTCGTTAAAAATTAACATATGCAAATACCATATAACGAGAATAGTAATTTTAATTATTTTGCTAACTTGTTAATTAATTTTAAAATAATATTTTTTTACAAGTATTATATAAATAAGTTTGAAAAACGAAACATTCTAAAAAGGGAAGTGCTGCGGCGGGTTTGTGATATATAATTTTTTAAAGGATTAAGGCGTATCAATTTTATTTTTAGGTAGTTAATTCACATTTTCGATTTATAAAAATTTAAATATTATATTGAATAACATTGATATAAAAATATATATCAATATGTATATATATGATATACGAAATGTTAATTTTATTTTCCATTTTACATATGCATTTATAGCTATTAATGTAAAACTAATGGCTTTTATAATTAAAATTCCAAATATTGCACCAAATGGTGAGATTGTATTATTTGATATTATAATTGTGTAAAAAAGTATAAACTCAAATAGTTTAAATAAAAATAGACTTCCTGATTGTTCTTCTATGATATAAAATTGTTCATATAAAATAAAAAAATAATCTGCCATTGTTAAAAATAAAAATAGTATACCTGTTGCAAATGCTTCCGGTGGGATATTTTGTAGATCTTTTAAACATGAAATTATTTTGTAATTTATCACTGTAAAAATAATAAATGGATAAAGAATTATATTTAATTTTTTGTTAATTAAATGGAAAGCATATTGTTTTGCTTTATTAGTTTTTTCTTTAAAAAATGCTAATAAAGCATTACCCGAAAAAATTGCGGTTGCTTTTAATATGGACCTTATTGCTTCAGCTACATGATTAATTAAATTAAAAATACCTGCATCTTTTAGACCAAAATTAGATGCAAAAAAAGGAGTTAGAAAGTTGCCTGTATAGAATTGCTTGTTTATATTTATAGAGTAGTTAAAAAGTCTGGCTTTAAGTATTCTGGGCAGTAAATTTTTGTTCTTTACTTTATTTTTTTCTGAGGGCAGCTTTTTGTAAAGTTTATATATCATAATAATCATAAAAATTATTACTATGACAGAATCTATTAGATGTGGAATAAATATTAAATTAAGTGTCATGGGAATTTTTAAAAAAATGTATGGAGTCCATATAGCTAACATATAAAGTGCTGCAAAAATTGATTCTATTATAACAAGATTTTTACTCTTAAATGCTAAATGTAAAAAACGTCTTAAAGCTATACGTATACTTTCTGCAAAGATTATAGAAGGAATAATAAATGTATAAGGTGAATAAATACTATAAAAAAAACTTTTTGTGTACAGACAAGTTGTTGTTGCTGCTGTGATTAGCATAAGTGCTATCTGTGGATATGAATACTTTTTTAAAAAAATATTTGTAAAATTTTGTTTATTTTTAGTAAAAATATTAAAAAAAGTGGGGATTGTATTTACATATCCTAAATCGGTTAAGTATATGGTCAGATAAATTATAGAAAAAATACTACCCATTAACCCATACGAAGATTGATCTAATATTTTTAATAATAAAAATTGGTGTCCTACTTTTAGAATTTCATAAAAGATACTTCCAAAAATATTCCATTTAAATCCCGTAAAAAAACTTTTTGGTGGGATATTAATATTTTCATTTTTTAAAATCAATTATATTATCCTGTTATAGTGATCAAAATTTTACTAATAAACAGTATACTGTTGATATTTGTTTCTGACAAAAGATTTTTTGTTCTAGTAGAATAATATTCGATGAATAAAAAATCTTTAAATTTCTTGATTTTTTTACATGATTTTAATTTGGTGCTTTCTAATCGTGTTTTATAAAGAAAATTGTCAGGAAAATTTTTCTATTGTACATTCTTTCTTATATGATTACTATTTGTAAATATGAATGTTTTTCTGTTATATAAAAAAATATAAAACTATTACAATTGGATGCTAAGAAGTATTATTATATAATTAAAGGGGGGCGAATAAGCCTGCAAAAACATATTTTTTGCAGGCTTATATTTTTTTATTCCAATAAAATTTTTTATATGCACTAACCTTTTGTTCTATCTCTTGAATTGTGGGATAGTTAATTAATTTTTGAATTTTTTCTTGATCTGCTATTTGTTTTATTTGTGTTATGGTTTTTTCTATATCCGATAATTTTTTAAATAAATTTTTGTCGTCTTCTTCTATAATAAACAATAGATGTTCTTGTTCATTAATTGTTGTATTGAGTTTTTGTGCTAAATGATATTTATTATCTGCTCTGTGTGTTTTTTTCTTATTTGTTATAAAAATAGGATAATTAAGGGTTTTTTCTGGTAAGTTGCCTTTAAAATTTTTATTTTTTTCCAGTTTTATAAAAAATAATATTATTGTAAATAATATTATAATTTTTATACATAAGCTTTTTATAGGATAATTCATAATTATCAATACTTTTTTAATAAACTATTTATCAATTATTAATAATATTAGTAAATGGCTTTTCTAGCAAAGGGATCTAATTTTAAAACTTAAAAACAGCAAAATACTGTTAAATTATCATAAGGTTGAGTATATTTTAGTTTTTTTGCTAAAATTTAATCCATTATTTACGAATTATGATTTTTTGTTTCTCAGTGTCTTGAATGGGGGAGTGTAAAATAGAGTAGATGGGTTGGTCAGAGAAAGGAGTTTTGAAAATGTTCAAATTACATGATAAAGTTATCTATCCTGGACATGGAATAGCACTTATTGCGGAGTTTTTAGAAAAAATGATTACAGGTAAAAAAGTGTGTTTTTTTAAATTGTGTTTTTTGTTTAAAGATATGACTATTTTAGTTCCAACACACAATATGAAAAATAGCGGAATTCGATATCCTAGCGATAAAAAAACTATAAATTTAGTATATAATGAAATAATTAAATGTCCTGTTAAGAAATTTGCTTGTTTTGATTTTACTCCAAGTGGATGGAATAGAAGAAATAAAGAATATCAATTAAAAATACAACGGGGTAAATTAATTGAGATTGCTCAAGTATATAGGGATTTAATGTTTGTATCTCAACAAAAGGAACTTTCTTTTGGGGAGAAAAATCTTTTGCAGATAGCAGAAGATTTATTGGTACAAGAAATCCAATTCATTACTAATAAAGATAGAGATTTAATAATTAATGAATTGCAAGAACCAATAAAACAATATTTTTTTCATCAAGAACTTGGATTACATAATGTATCTTCTGTTGTTTGAGGGTTGTTAATTTTTAAATAAAATGAATTCTGTATTATTTATTTCCGGTCCAACAGCTTCTGGTAAAACAGATTTTTCTTTGGAATTGGCAAAATTAATTCCATCTGAGGTTATCAATGCTGATATGGGGCAGTTTTATAAACCTTTATCTATTGGAACGGCAAAACCAGATTGGAAAAATACCGCAGTTCCACATCATTTATTTGATATAATTGATGAACCAAACGATTTGACTGTTGTTAAGTATAATCAGCTTGTTAAACTAAAAATAAAAGAAATTTGGAATAAAAATAAATTGCCAATGATTGTTGGAGGATCTTTGTTTTATATAAAATCTCTTTATTATCCTCCAAAAAAACTTCCTACAAAAAACCATTCCCCGATTAAAGGTGATCCTTTCGAAAATGAGATTACAATGTGGGATATGTTATATAAAATTGATCCTGAGCGTGCAAAAAAAATACATCCTAATGATATATATAGAATTCAAAGAGCTTTGAATATATGGCAAAAAACAGGAAGAAAACCTTCTGAATATAAACCAGATTTTAATCCGTATTTTAATTCTAGTTTTGTTTTTATTGAGCCGCCTTTGAAAATTTTAAAAAAGCGAATACATGATCGAACTATTAACATGATTAAACAAGAAAATTGGATTTCAGAAGCAGAAGGTTTAATGGGAACTTTGTGGGAGGATTTTATACAAAAGAAAGGATTTATAGGTTATTCTGAAATTTTTGATTGGATAAAAAAGGGTAAAAAATTAAAAGATTTCGATTTATTAATAAAAAATATTGTAAGTCAAACATTTAATTATGCTAAACGTCAAATCACTTTTTGGAACCATTTCAAGAAATTATTAATTAATCAAGCCGAAAATTCTAAATTTTTTTGTAAAGTTATCGAAATACAAGATGTTGATTTTGAGCATGTTAAATTGATAGATAAATATGTAAATAAGATATTTTTACAAAAATAAAATATTTATATTTTAATAATCTTTGATAGACTTCATATCATATATTGTTTTTGTGTGTTTGGGAGTAGTTATGAAAGGTATCTTTTGCTATTACGAAAGGATTGCTTGTGATTTATATTTTCCGAAAAGAAATGAAAAAATGGAAATCTGTTCTGTGGCTTGTTTTAGTTGCACTTGCTATTACCAGCTTATCAATGGTTTTATTTAGAAGACCTGAACCAGGAAGTGAAGAAATTGCAAGTGTAAATGGGCATGGAATTACTTTCAAATATTATAGACAAGTATTTAACGAAATCAAAATGCAAATTGAAGTTTATAAGGAATATGCTCGTTCTTATGGTATATCCGTGGATTGGTTTTTAAATCTAACCGGATTGAATAATCCCGAAAAAGCTGCTTTGGATAAATGTATCAAAGAAAAATTATTCGATGGTCAGACTGATTTATACAATATTGAGCTTAATCAAGATTATTTTGGAGAACAATTGGCAAAAATGATACCACAGCAATTAAAGGATCCAGCGGGAAATATAAACATTGAAGCTTATAAATTTTATTTAAACAGATTGATGACTTCTGTTTCAGAGTATGAGTTTCGACAAGAAAAGGAAATAAAACGAAATTTATTAAAAGATTTTGTAAAACAATCTTTATATATTCCTGAAACGGAATTGAAACGATTATTTTTTAATCAGAATTATAAAAAAAATTTTCAAATTATTGAATTTCCATTTAATAGGTTTTTAAAAGAAGCACAACAAATTAGTCCAAATGAATCTGAGTTAAAAGAATTTTTTAATAAAAATAAAGAGTTGTATAGAATTCCTGAAAAGAGAAAAGCTGATTATTGGGTTATTTCAACTAAAAAATATGCAGAAAATATTGAAATTGATGAACAAGCTATTCTTAATTTTTATGAACGTAATAAATCTTCATTATTTCGAATTCCTCCAAAAATAAAAATTCAGACAATTTTATTTGAATTAAAAGATTCAGATACTCCTGAAATGGTTTCATCAATTTTACAAAAAGCCAAAGAAGTTCATAAAGAGGTAATAAATAAACCGAAGGATTTTTCAAAGTTTATTAAAAATTATAAAAGTAGAACTTTGGATTTTTTTGAGAGAGGGACATATGATCCAAAACTTGAAACAGCGGCATTTCGATTAACGGAAAAAAATGATATTTCTGAGATTGTAAAAACAGAAAAAGGTTATGAAATTATTCAATTAGTTGATCGTATTCCTGCATCTAACAAACCTTTAGAAATTGTAAGGGATGAAATTGTTTCTACATTAAAAGCAAAAAAGTCTCTAAACAAACTTAAAAGTGATATTGAAAGAATTTTATATGAGTACAAGACAGATAAGGATGCAATAAACAAATTTGTTGAAAAAAATGATTTTAAAAAAGTCACAACTGATTTTTTAACACAAAAAGATTCTGATGGTGATAAATTAATCAATTTGCTTGCAACTAAAATGTTTTCTGAAAATACAAAAAATAAATATGGAAGTTTTACCTATCAAGCGGATGAGATTTTATATGTTATTACCAAAATTCAGGAAAGCAAATTTCCTCAGTTTGAAGAAGTAAAAAATAGTATTGAAAAAGATTTTCATAAGGATAAGGCTAAAAGCGATTTAAAAAATTTAATTCACAAAAGCAAAAAAGAGTTATTAGAAAATAAAACTAATCTTGAAGATCTTAGTGAAAAATTGAATTTGAAATTGATTGAGACTGGTTTAATTTCCCGTAAGGAAGATTCAAAAGATTTAAAAATTGATGCTCAAATTATAGATAAGGCTTTTATTTTGGATGATTCTTTTGAAGTGCTTTCAACCAAAAATATTCCTAATTATTATTTAGTTAAATTATTAGGACAAGAGGAATTTAATATAGATGATTTTTTAAAAAATCGATCAGAAGTGTTAAATTCAGAATTGTTGAAAAAAGCGAATTTATATTTGGATGCATTTATTGCATCTTTGATGAGAATTGCTAATATAGAAAAATATAGAAAACTACCTAAAGAATAGAAACATGAAAGATTTTTATGCAACAAAAAAATAAGAAAAAACAAACAGAGACATCTTCGATTAGTGACAAAAAAAAGGTTTTAGAAGTTGCCTTTGCGCAAATTGACAAGCAGTTTGGCAAGGGTTCGGTTATGCTTTTAGGACAAAAAAAGATTGTTGGAATGGAAACAGTTTCTACAGGATCCATTCTAATAGATCAAGCCTTAGGTGTGGGAGGATTGCCTAGAGGCAGAGTTATAGAAGTTTTTGGACCAGAAGCTTCGGGAAAAACCACTTTGACTTTACATGCTATAGCTCAGGCTCAAAAAAAAGGTGGTATTTGTGCTTTTATAGATGCAGAACATGCTATGGATCCTGTTTATGCTGCTGGAATAGGAATCAATGTTGATGATTTAATTATTTCACAACCTGATTTTGGTGAACAAGCTTTAGATATAGCTGAAATGTTGATTCGTTCCGGAGCTGTAGATCTTTTAGTTATAGATTCTGTTGCAGCTTTAGTTCCTAAAAATGAACTTGAGGGAGACATGGGTGATCAGCATGTTGGATTACAGGCTAGATTGATGTCTCAAGCTTTAAGGAAATTAACTCCTGTTGTACATAAGTCAAAAACGGTATTAATTTTTATTAATCAAGTTCGTCATAAAATAGGCGGTTTACCCTTTGCAAATAATGAAACAACTACTGGAGGAAATGCTTTAAAATTTTATTCATCAGTTCGCTTAGATGTTAGAAAAGTTGCAACTTTGAAAAAGGGAGATAGCCCTTTTGGAAATAGAGTTGCTGTTAAAGTGGTTAAAAATAAAGTTGCTCCTCCTTTTAAAAGAGTACTAGTTGATCTTATATTTGGTAAAGGTATAAGCAAAGAATTGGATCTTCTTGAAGCGGCTTTGAAAACAAATATTATTCAGCAATCTGGTGCATGGTTTGTAATGGGGGAAGATAAAATTGCTCATGGCAGGGACAATTGTGTTAAAAAAATGGAGGACGATGTTGTTTTTTATAAAAAAGTTCGTGAAGAAGTTATTAATAAAATAAAAACTTTAGATTAAGATTTTATAGGATAGGAAAAATTGAGTGAATAGATTTAGGGATAAAAATAATAATAAGCAAAACAAAACATTAAGTAGTAATTATTTAGTAAATGAAGAAATAAAAAGTCCACAAATACAAGTTATAGATCAAAATGGTACAAATCTGGGCTTAATTTCTAGAGAACAGGCTTTAGAGATTGCCGACAATGTTGGCTTGGATTTGGTGCAAGTTGGACAAAAAGATTCTGCTCCTATTGCAAAAATTTTAGATTTTGGAAAATTTTTGTATATAAAAAAGAAGCAATTAAGCGAAGCAAAAAAGAAACAAAAGCTTGTTCAGGTTAAAGAAATTAAGTTAAGGCCAAATATTGGGGATCAAGATTACCAGACCAAATTAAATAAAGCCATCAAATTCCTTAAAGAAGGTAAAAAAGTAAAATTTACTATTCAATTCAGAGGACGCGAATTAATAATGGGTAAAGGACTGGGAGAAAATTTTTTTCAACGAATATATGATGACTTGACAAATAGTGATTTAAATAGACCTATAATAGAAGAAAAAGAGAGTAAGGCAGGCCCTTTTTGGTCAAAGATTTTCAGTCTAAAATAAATTTGGGACTATTCTTTACAAAAAAAATAGTATATATTTAATAATACAAACAGTTATTAAAGTTGTTTTTTATAGGTCAAATTTGTAAAAAATTTTAAAATTTAAGTTTATAAATTAAGATACAGGATTTAGATTATGCCAAAATTAAAAACACATTCAGCAAGTAAAAAAAGATTTAAAAAAAATAAAAATGGAGAGATTAAGAGAAATAGGGCGTATACAAGTCATCATGCATGGTCAAAAACAGCAAAAAAAATACGCCATTTAAGACAGCCTGCATATTTGGAAGGTAAAGACAAAAAAAATATTTCAAAATTATTACCAAATTGATTTTTAAAGAAAACTTTAGTTTTAAATGAAATAAATGAAGGTGTATAAAAAATGAGCAGAATTAAACGTGGAATAATAACTAAAAAAAGGCATAAAAAGTTATTAAAACAAACTAAAGGATATTGGGGACAAAGAAAAAATGTTTTTAGAAGGGCAAAAGAAACCCTTTTAAGGGCCATGGAATTTGCTTTTATTGGCCGTAAAAAAAGGAAAAGAGATTTTAGAAGATTATTCATTTCAAGAATTAGTGCAGCATGTGAAATTAATGGAACAACTTATAGTCAATTTATTAATTCATTATTAGTAAATAATATTAAATTAAACAGAAAAATGTTGAGCCAATTAGCTATTTTTGAACCAAAGGCTTTTACTGAAATTGTTCAATATGCTAAAAACAAAATTTCTTGAAAATAAAATTTGCTCAAATTACACTGAAGATTAGTTTTAGATAATTTGAGTAATATTATTATTTGTATGGAAAAGGAATAGTATGAAGCAATTAGAGGAGCTACAAGCAAAAATCCTTAATATTGTAAATAAAAACAAAGAATTAAGTGAAGAAAATAGTTTATTGAAACTTGAAAATGAAAAATTACAAGAGCGTGTTTCTGCAATGGAAGAGACTATGTTAAATAAAGATGTAAATTCTGAAACATTACAAAATGAGAAAACGGCTATTAAAAATTCGATTGAAGATTTATTAAATAATCTTAGCTCCTTGGAAGAATCAAAAGAAGAGACTTCACAAAGTAATTGAAGCGTACGATTTTGAGCTATGAAAGAATTAAAAAAAATAGACATAACTCTTTTAGGTAAAAATTATTCTATAACAACAGATGAGCTTGACGATAAAGTTTTTGGTGCCGTTGAGTTGGTGAATGATTTAGCTAGAAAAATAAAAGGTAAAAATGCTACAATTAATGAAGTTAAACTTTCTGCATTGGTTGCTTTGCAGTTAGCTGTAGAATTATTCGAGAAAAAAACAGAGTTAAATTTATTCAATGCGCAAGCAAATAAATTGCTCTCTGATATAAAAAAAGAATTGTAGATTTTTGATAGCCTTTTTTAGAGTTGTGTTTTAAAAAAAATTTTTGATACTACAAAAAACAATTATCAATAGTTGTTTTTTCCATTATTTAGTTTCTTCTTTAAATTTTCTTTGCATCTATTTTTTTCATACAAATATAAATACAAAATTTATAATTTTACAATCTTCTCTTTGGAGAAGAAGTGTATTTTTTACGAACATTTGATTTTGCTTACAAATTATTGGTTACAAAATATGTTTTAGTTTTGTTTTACATTTTTATTAGTTTACATATTTTGTGGCATTTATTTAAATTATTTAGTTTTAAAATAAGGAAAAAATATGAATGATATTATAGGATTAAGCTCACTGATAATTACTTTAGGGGGTGTTGTAATTATATATTTATATTTTAAGGCGAGTAAAAAACGGCTTATTAAAATAAAAGATAATGTGGGCAATATACTTAGGGAAGCTAAAGAAAAAGCTGAAAAAGAACGTCGAGACACATTAAATAATTTGAAAAATGAACTTCATAAAAAACGAAGTGAATTTGATTTAGAAGCAAAAAAAGAGCGAATAGAACTTCAAAGAATGCAGCATAAGATTCAAAAAAAAGAGGATACTCTTGATCATCGAGAGGTTTTATTAGATGAGTTGCGTAGAGAACTTCAACAAAAAGAACGAGATTTATCTCGACGTTTAGATATTTTAAATGCAGATGAAATAAAATTAAAAAATTTATATAGTGATTTGGTATCCAAATTAGAACACCTTAGTGGAATGACTCGAGATGATGCAAAAAGAATACTTTTTGAATCTTTAGAAAAAGAAGTGAAACATGAAAATCAAAAGTGGATTTCAAAAGTTGAGGAGGAAGTAAAAGTAGAAGCAAAACAAAAGATTATTGATATTTTATCAACGTCGATGCAAAGATATTTGCCTGATCAAGTAACATTACACTCTTCAAGTATTATTCAATTACCTAATGAAGAAATGAAAGGAAGAATTATCGGTAAAGAAGGGCGTAATATTAAAGCTTTGGAAATGGCAACAGGCATGGAATTTGTTATTGGTGATACTCCTGAAGTAATAACAATTTCAGGTTTTAATCCTATTCGAAGAGAAGTTGCAAAAAGATCTTTAAATAAGCTTATCCAGGATGGTAGAATAAATCCAACAAGAATTGAAGAGATAGTTAAACAGTGCGAAGAGGAAATTGAATCCAACATTGAAGAAATAGGTCAACAAGCTGTATTGGAGTTTGGTTTTAGAGGAGTACATCCAGAGATTATTAAATTATTAGGTAAATTACATTTTAGAACAAGCTTTACTCAAAATAATTTAGTTCATAGTAAAGAGGTCGCATATTTTGCACGCATGATTGCTGCAGAACTTGGGGTAGATGAAAATTTGGCTGCTCGATGTGGTTTGTTACATGATATAGGCAAGGCTGTTTCTGCAGAAGTTGAAGGCCCACATGCTTTAGTTGGAAGCGATTTAGCCAAAAAGTATGGTGAAGATTCTATCGTTGTAAACGCGATTGCTTCCCATCATGAAGAAGTTCCTGCAAAGAATATTTATGGATTAATTACACATATAGCAGATGCCATTTCGGCATCTCGTCCAGGAGCACGTAGAGAAACATTGGCTACATATATAAAACGTTTAGAACAATTGGAAGAAATTGCTAATAAGTTTGAAGGTGTTAAAAAAGCATATGCATTGCAAGCGGGCAGAGAAATAAGGGTTATTGTTGATGATTGTTTTTTAGATGATGAGAAGGCAAAAATGCTTGCACGCGATATTGCAAAACAAGTAGAAAAAGAAGTTAATTTCCCTGGCCAGATAAAAATTAATGTCATCAGAGAAAAAAGAATCATAGAATATGCTAAATAATTTTATAAACGGAAAGAATAAAATGGATTTTATTTTTCGATTTATGTTTTTTGGAGATGTAATAGGTCAGCCAGGCTTAAACATGCTTGAAAAATGGATACCTAAATTAAAAAAAAAATACAATATTGATGCTTTTATTGTAAATGGTGAAAATTCGACCAAAAAAGGAAAGGGAATAACACCCAAAATTATGAGTTTTTTAAGAAAATGTGGAGTATCTGTTGTTACTTCAGGTAATCATGTTTGGCAAGAAAAAGAAATATATAATTATTTAAACGAAAATACAGATTTAATAAGGCCGGCCAATTATCCTTCAATTTGTCCAGGAAAAGGGTATTCACTTTTTAATATAAATGGACATTATGTTGCTGTTGTTAATTTGCAGGGCCGAGTTTTTATGGCAGCCCATTTAGATTGTCCATTTAAGACTGCGGAATCTATGCTTACTTTTTTAAAAACAAAAACGAAAATTATTTTAGTTGATTTTCATGCTGAAGCAACATCTGAAAAACAAGTATTTGCGTCATATTTAGATGGAAAGGTTTCAGCAGTATTGGGAACACACACCCATGTTCAAACAGCAGATGAAAGAATTTTGGCTAACGGAAGTGCATATATCTCAGATGTTGGTTTTTGTGGAGCTTTAAATTCTTCTTTGGGTATGAAAACTGACATTATTTTAAAGCGTTTTTTAACACAAATGCCTGTAAGATTTACAGTAGAAACAATACCGCCATTTGTTTTAAATGGTGTATACCTTCAAATTGATGTAGAGAGTGGAAAAGCTTTGAGTATTGAACGTATAAATATTATTGATAATGATATGTGAAAGTTGTTTTGTTAAATGTTATTTTTGCATTTATTTAAAAAATTATATAAGTCTTTCGTTTATTTTTTTATACTTTTTGTTTTTATTTTTGCGGTTAGCGATTTTTTTATAAGAATGCCAATTCTTACATCAATATCAATTACCCCCAAAATTTTTTTATTGATGTTTCCCTTAATGACTCAGTTTGCTATGCCAATTGCAAGCTGTTTTGCTCCTGAAGTTGTTATTGGAAAATTATTTATAAAAGATGAATTTTTGTTTTTTCATTTTTTTAAAAAAGCAAGAAAAAAATTATTTTTTATGACTTTATTATTTTCAATATCAATTACATTTATTTATACTCCATTAATTCTATTTTGGGTTCCCAAAAGTTATAAAAAGGGGAAAGAATTAATTTTAAAAATAGCTAAAGAACAATTTCATCAATTAGATCCAAATAAATTTTATGTGCTTACTCCTGAATTGAATTTTTTTTTCAAAAAAAAATTCAAAAAAAATGATAAATTATGCTTTGAAAAAATTTTGATGGCTTTTAACGACAAAGATGGAGAGCGTTACATTGCTTGTGCTACAAAAGGTTTTTTAAAACAAGATACCTTGATTTTAAAAAATGGAACAATACAAAATTTAAATACAAATAAATATCATTTTTTAAGCTTTGAGAAAACAGAAATTATTTTAAGTAATTTTTTCAATAAAAACAATAATAATGAACAAAACAAACAATTAAAATTTTTGAGTTGGAATAATTTAAAAAAAATAAAACAATATAGTAATGAAGCTTTTATGGAATATCACAAAAGAATAGTTCAAATTTTATGGCAATTTTTTTTTCCATTTTTGGGATTATTAGGAATTATAATTTTTGCACGCCGCAAAAGTAATTTATTAATTAGTGTGTTATTGTGTGGAAGCCTTTTTTTATTTTCATACATAAATGTTAATTTAACCAAACCTTTATATTATTATTGTTATAATTTTTCGGTATTAATTTTGTATTTGCCGCTTTTTATACTTTTGGGTATTTTATATTTTGTTGCACATAAAAGATTTTGAAAATTTGTTTAAAACTAAAAGGGGAAAGCGAGTGTTTTTAGTTATACTTTTATATGCTATTTTGGCCTCTACTTTTACTATTGCAAAAACCGCTCTTTATTATGCAAAACCATTTTTTTTAATTGGTTTTAGAATGACTATTGCAGGAATATTTCTTTTGGGATATTTATATTTTTTTAACCATCGAAAATTTTATTTGCAAAAGCAAGATTGGAGATTGTTTTTAAAAGTTTCTCTTTTTCATATTTATTTTGCATTTATCCCAGAATTTTGGGCTTTGCAATATGTTAGTTCATCTAAAACCAATTTGATTTATTCTGCTACTCCTTTTATTGCGGCATTATTATCATATTTCTTGTTAAACGAAAAATTAGGATTAAAGAAATTTTTAGGAATGTTTATAGGTCTTTTAGGTTTAATTCCTATTTTTTTAACACAAACAGACATTCGTGAAGCGGGAATGCAATTTTTTAGTATTTCGTTGCCTGAAATAGTTTTATTATTTGCGGTTTTTAGTGCAGCTTATGCTTGGTTTATTGTTAAACAATTAATTGTTAAAGGATATTCTTTATTGATGATTAATGGTGTTGCAATGTTAATAGGGGGTATCTTGAGTTTTGCTACATCTTTTATATTCGAAGGAACACAAACATGCCCGATTTTTGATTTTTCTTCATTTTTATTTTGGACTTTATTGTTAATAATAGTTGCAAATGTGATTGTTTACAACTTTTATGGTTGGTTATTAAAAATATATTCAATAACTTTTGTTATAAGTGCAGGTTTTTTGTGTCCAATTTTTGGTGCATTTTATGGATGGTTTTTCTTAAATGAAAAAATAACATGGCATTATTTTGTTTCGTTAACTTGTGTAATGATAGGTTTGTATTTATTTTATAAACAAGAAATCAAATAAATTATTTAATTTTGCTATTTAATTCTTTTTTAATTATTTTTTCTAATTCATTAACAGATTTTTCGAAAACTTCATTTACCAAAAACCAGTTAATTATACGAGTTTTTTCATGGGCTTCTTTCATTTCTTGTTCTGCAAGGGTTAATCGATCTTCAATTTTGTTTTCAGCATGCCCTTGTCTTTTAATAATTCTGCGTCGGAGTTCTTTTATACTTGGGGGAGAGATCCATATAAAAATACTATCCTTATGTAAATTTGAAATATTTTTTATTCCTAGCATATCAGTTACTATTACAAATGATTTTCCCAATTTTAAATCTTCAAGAATATGTGCGGGTGATCCATATTTATGATTGTCGTATTTCGTTGTTTCTAAAAAAAAACCATTTTTGAACTTATTTTCAAATTCTTCTTGAGACAAAAAGAAATAATCTTGACAGTCAGTTTCATTTTCTCTTATTGGACGTGTTGTGTAAGTTGTAACCTTTTTTATATTAAAATCTTTTGTTACCCTGGAGATTGCTTCTCTGGCCAAAGATGTTTTTCCAACTCCAGAAGGACCTGATATGATAAATAAAATTCCTTCATTTTTCATAATTTAATCCTAATATTTTAAATTTTTAATTTTAAATTATATATTAATTTCTCTTTATTACGTTGTTATAATACTTTTTTTAGGTATGTTTTGTAAAGTAAAGTTTGAAAAATGAAAAATAAAAAATTTTTAATAATATATTTTTTTTGTGTAAATATTTTTATCTATAGTTTTATTAATTCTTTTGATCATAAAAGTAATGTTGAAAATTTACCAATATTAGATTTTTTTTTTGAAGCTAAAATGGCTTTAAAGTTTAATTCGCTAAATGAATCTCGAATTATAGATGATTTGAATACTTTAATTGATTTAACAAAAGATATTATAATTAATTTTGAAAAGGGTACTTTTTCATATAATCCAGAATTGTGGATTCAATTTTTAAATATTTGTCAAAATTTTAAGAGTCTAGAGGAATTAAACTTAGCAGAATTTAGAAAATTGTTTTTTTATATTAAAGAATATGATAATAATGCTTGTAATTATTTAAAATCAAGAACGAATTTTTTATCAAAAAAGGAAATTGATTTATTAAATAATATAAGAGAGTTTAATTTGCTTTTATTAGGAGTAATTTTAAATGAAGATTTTTTAAAATTTTCTATTTGGGAACGAGTTGTTGATTGCATGTACGATCAGCCCAGAGAATTTATTCATGAAAATAAAGAATTATTTTTTATCTTTGGTATTTTAACTTCATCATTCATGACTTATTTGTTTCATCCTTATATAAAAAAAGCTTTTTTTGCTTCAAATAAAAAAACTTTTAATAAAAATCTTATTGTTTGTAAAGATAAATGTGGAATTAAAAACTTAGGAAATACATGTTACTTTAATTCAACGCTTCAATGTATTGCAGGAATTAAATCTCTTCGGAGTTTTTTAATAAAATTAAAGCAACATTTTAATAAAAATACCACTATTTTTAATTTGATTGAATTTGTAGAAGAATTGGGTTGTAAAAAAGGTAAAATTTTAGAACCAAGAGAATTGATTAATGCAATTAAACGTGATTTTTTTGGAGAATCCAAATGTAGTTTTGAACAACAAGATGCAGCTGAATTTATTCGTTTTATATTAGCTAAAATTAATGACAATGATCCGGAAAGAATCATATCTTTTGAATCTAATAATAAAATTAGTTGTTGTAATTGTAATAATTCCAAAGATAGATCAGAATTATATCATTATATTGATGTTCAAGTCGGTAGTAAAAATGGTAAAACACATACGCTTAAAGCTTGTTTGAATGACTATATAAAGGAAGAAATATTGCAAGATTACTCTTGTGATAATTGTGGACATACTACGAAAGGTAAGAAAAAAATTGAGTTTAATTCTGTTCCCGATGTTTTAATTATTAATTTAAAACGCTTTAAAAACGATTTGCAAAACGGTCGGTTTGTAAAAATTCAAGATCCGATAATTTTTGATTATTCAAATTTTGATTTTAAGACTTATTTAACTGAACAAGCACAAGAGCTTTATAAAGATAAAACTAGTTATGATTTAGTTGCTTTTATTTCGCATAATGGTTCTAGTATTGATAGAGGTCACTATATTGCACATAATAAGGATTTAGAAACAAATAAATGGTATTATTTTAATGATTCTACGTGTTATGAAATACCTGAAAGAGAAATTATTCAACAAATTCAAAAAGATAGTCCAAATCAATATTCAACTCCATACATTTTATTTTATAAAAAAAGGAATAATCAATAGATTATTCCTTTTTAAGCCAAAGATTTTGTGCCAATTCATTTGTTTTTGTGTCATAATTTAATTGAAGACCTTTAAAGTTATAGTTTTTTGTTTGTTTTATCTGTTTGACTATAGTATCTTTATTTATTGGTCCATCTATTTTTTCTGCAAGATCGATGAATAATTTTGCAGCGATGTAGCCCATTAAAACAAATAGATCGGATATTAGATGTGTTTTGTTTATTATTTTTAAGTCTTGTTTATATTCTTTTAAAATATCTAAATTCATTGTTTCAGGATCTGGAACAACTTGGGTACATGTAAAATTAAGTTTTCTTGAAGACATAAATTGTTTAAAATCATTTCCTGAATATGTTGAGATTGCAAAAATTTTGTATCGTAAAGAAAATTTAGTCCTAATTTTTTAATCAAAGCTTCAGTTGGACGAGGAAAGGATAAAAATAATAAAGCTTTTGGAGAAAATTTTGTTATTTGTTGCGCTATTTTTTCAAAATTAAGTGTTTGTTGTGGTAAATAGGAGACCGAAATCCAGTCTTTACCTTCTTGCAAATTATTTTGATATATTACTTCTTTAACTCCTTTCAGTGCTCCTTCACTGAATGGTTCTGTTTGATAAAACAAAGCAATTTTTTTAAATCCTTCTTCCTCTATTATATATTTTGCTAGAAATTTTCCGTCAGTATTTGAAGGGGCAAATAAATGAAATATATTTGGGTATTTAGAGCTATCATGAAAAATAGGTGCTCGAGCACTAGGAAATAAAATGATATTTTTATTTTCCTTAATCAAAGGAATGCATGCTTGTAAGACATAGCTACCTTGAAGATTGAGAATGATATCAATACCTTGTTTTATTAATTTTTCCATATTATTTTTTGCAATATCAGGATTATATTTGTTATCTAAAGCTGTTAATTGAATTTTTTTACCTTTTATTCCTCCTGATTTGTTCTTTTTATCAATAGCTAGATGTAGACCCGTAAGCATTGATTTGCCTAAGTCTGCTAATTCACCTGTAAAATCAATCAAAGTACCAATTTCAATTTTAGTTTGGGTTGTTTCTTTCTTTTCTTGTTTAGGCTTTGATTTTTTTTCTTGAATCTTTTTTTCAAAAATTTTACCATCCTCCGAAATTAACCAAAAAGAATGATAGATATTTCTTGAGGCAGGCTCAAAGGTTAAATTAAGTCCTTTAAAATTATAGTTGTTTAAGTTTTCAGCCTCGGCTATAATTTTTTCTCTTGTTATAGGAGGATTTATTTTTTTTAAGAGATCCACAAATATACTTGTAATTATATATCCTTTTAAGCCGAATTGATTTGGTTGTTCGCCTGTTTCAGTTACAGTATTTTTATATTCTGTAACAATTTTCTTTTTGCTATTTAATGGTGGCATGGTTTGAACATATGCAAAACGAATATTTTTTTCTTGTATGTATCGCCTAAATTCAGGTCCAGAGCAGGTATCTGTTGCTAGAACTAAGGTATTAAAAAGAAATGTTGTACCTAATGATCTTAAAAGTTTTTGAGAGGGCTCAAAATATGAAAGGAGTAATATTGCATCAGGTTTAAATAGTTTTATATCATTTATAGCTTTTGGATTAAAATCTTTATTTGGATAATGACTGATTTTTATCCAATTTTGATTTTCTAATAAATTATTTTTAATGAAGACTTCTTCTGCACCATTAATAACTCCTTCACCGTATGGATCTTTTTGATAAAAAATTGCTATTTTTTGAGCCTTGATTTTTTCGCATAAGTATTCTGCTAAAACTTGTCCTTCATAAAAAGAGCTCGGTGAAAAATTTATTATATTTTTAAGATTCGGGTCAAAGAATATTGGTGCATTTGCATTTTGAAAAAATACTGAAATTTTATCATTTTTAATAAAAGGTATAGCTTCTTTAAAAGAATAGCTACCTGTTGAAGATAAAATTATTTTAATATTACCTTTTAAAAATTCCAAAATATTTTTTTTAGTTATAGATGGATTGTATTTATCATCTTTGTAATTAAATTTTATAATTTGCTTATTTATTCCTCCATGCTTATTAACTTCATTTATTTTCAAATCAATACCATCGAGTAAACCTCTCCCAATCTCTGATGATTTTGATGACAGGTCAAGAGTACTACCAATTTTTAATTTTCCAGATACAGGTTTTTCAATTTTTGTTTTTTCTTTGGGAAGCTGATATATTTTTTTAGGGATTGTTTGATTATTTTCCGAATTGATCCAAATTGTTGTGGCAAGACTTCTTGTTTCGGGATTGAAATTAAATAATATTCCTTTGTGATTATAATTTTTTATTTTTTCAGCTTCATTAATTAATTTTTCTTTTGTTATTTTTCCTGAAATTTTCTGCATTAAATAGATGAAAAGATCAGCTGCAATATATCCTTCCAATACAAATTTATCGATTGGTAGATTATTTTTGGCAGCAGCATTTTTATATTGTTTAATAATTTCTAAATTACTGGTTTTAGGATCAGGATAATGTTGATTATAAATCATTTGGAGGTTTCTTTTTTCCAAAAATTGTAGAAATTCTTTTGTTGAGTATGATACAACTCCTAACAATTTTTTATTAAATAGAAAATTCAAACCCAAACCATCTAATAATGTTTTTGTGGGTTTAGCAACAGATAATAGAATAATTGCCCGAGGATTAAATTCTTTTATTTTTTCAATAGCATTGGAAACTTTAATAGTATGCGCTAAGTGTGAAGTAGCTATCCAATCTTTATTTTCTTTAAGTCCATATTTTTCTAATATAGATTTGGCTCCTGCGAAAGCACCTTCGCTGAATGGTTCATTTTGATAAAATAAAGCAATCTTATTTATCTTTAAATCGTTAATAAGGTGCTTGGTTAAAACCTGAGCGTCTTGATATGATGAATCTAATAAATTGACTATATTTTTGAGGTCTGGCTGTTGAAATATTGGTGAATTTGCATCAGGAAAAAATATTCCAACATCCTCCGTTTTAATAATTGGTAAGCATGCTTCTAATTGATGGCTCCCTGAAGGGGATAAAATAATTTTTATTCCTTTATCTATAAAATCTTTTAAATATTGTTTTGTTAAACTTGGATTATATTTGTCATCATAATGAATTAAATTAATTCGTTTGCCATTGATTCCACCTTTTTGATTTTCTTCATTTATTCTTAAATAGAGTCCTTCAAGTAAACTTTTACATAAATCTGAAAGTTCAGCTGATAAGTCCATAATTGTTCCAATTGTTATTTCTTCTTTCTTAATTTTTTCAGGACTAACTTTTTTTTCAATAAGCGCTTCTGTAAGTAGATTATATGATTTAATAATAAAGCCGGTTTTTTTTAATGTATTTTGTTTGTATAAATTGATTATAGGATCTTTTTTGGGTTTTATTTTTAATATGGCAAATGCGTCATTTGTGAAATTATATAATTTTTGATTTGAAAGTGTTGGTGAAGAAAAAATTGACCAAGCGGTTGAACCTTTATCTGGATAAAGATGTTCTAGTCCATCTGTTCTTTGATATGTAAAAAAATTTGATTCATTTTTGATGATAACAGAAATATTTACAGTATTTGTTGAATTTGTTTGCTTATTTAGATTAAATTGCTCAATTGTTGTTTTAGCTTTTGAATTTAGAAAATTTGCAAATTTATTTTCTTCCAGTTTGGGATAATTTCTATCATAATTTGAAATTCTAATATATTCTGCTTTATTGGAATTTTCTAGTTTTATATATAAAGCTAGTGGTAGAGTATTTAGAAAATTATTTATTTCTTTTCGTAATGGAGTTTTATTGCTTACTTCTTTATTGATCTTTAAATTTAATTCTTTTTTTAATCCATAGTTTTTCCAATTTTTTTTTGTTTCATATATACCTTTTATATAAAAAACAGATTCAGGATTTATTTCCATTAATTTTAATATTATTGTAAGCGTATCGAGGATATAAGGCGATTTTCCAATTACATTGCCATTAAAGACAAAATAATAATTTGGTGCAATTTTTAAATTATTATCTAAAATTTTAAGTTTTTTAAGTTCTTCTAAATCTCTAACCAAGGAATGGAATGCTCCTTGCAAATTTCCCCAAATTACAAAATTGACAGATTGAGTTGGTGAAAATTTTACTATGAAATCACCTTGTTTCTTTTTTTGTTTTCTGTTTTTATTAATTTTGATTATTAAATTTTTAAATTGGTCTGTTGACCATAGTGGTTTTTTAATATCAAGTAAAAATAATAAATCGTTAAAAATTTTAAGAAAAATATGTTCATCTGATTTTTTATAAAATGAAGAATAATCTGGAAAGGAATAATCATTATTGTCTATAGTTGGATATTCAATGTTTTGCTGTGCATATTGTTTTATATCTTCTAAAGAATTAAAAGAAAATATATTTAAAAAGTATAATAAACATATAATAATTAAAAAATTATATAATTTTATTTTTTTATGCATATTTTATCCTTAAATCAATAAAGTAAGTAATATACGGATGTAAGAATGACAATAAGAAAAAATAGGAATATGTAACTTCTTACAAAAATTATTGTCTTAAATATTTTTGGTGGAGTTTTTTTTACGATTATGATGTTTAATAATAAAATTAAAAAAATACATACTACTATTAATGTAAAAATACTATCAGAAAGACAAAAATAACTAGTTTGAGGGGTTAGTTTTTGGATAACTGAAAGATTAAAGACTAAAGAAGTAAAACTTCCAACTGATAATGATAATATTGATTTGATACTATCTATTGACACAATTAAAGAAAATAGACCTAGAAAAAAGGCCGCAAAAAGTGGAATAAATATTATTAATAGATTTTTTATACCAATTTTTTCAAAATACATGTTAAAACATACTGCAGGATAAAATGTATTTTTTTCGGGGGAGTCTTCATCAATTAATGATTTTATATATCCATAATTAGTTTCCGAATTAATTAGTTGCCAATCTGCAGTTGAAATATTTTTAGCCGAACTTAAATCTGTATTATAAGAAGTTAAAACAATTTCATTTGGATTTAGATGTGTATTTGTAAGAACCAGATATAAATTGTGGTCTTCAAGAGGGAAAAATTGGAAATTTAAATCGCTTTTAAAGTGGACTCTAATTTTATATCGAACTAATAATTTATCATGAATTATTTTTACTTCAGGTTCTGATTTTTTAATGATTGTTCCTTTTTCAAAAGAAAATTTATCTATTAAATCTAAAGATATTTGATGAGGATTAAATTCAAACCAAATTATTCCATTAAGTTCAAAATTATTAGAAAGAATATCAAAAGCTGAAAAATTTTTGATAAAAAGTCCTGTTCTAACTTCAATTATTAATTCTTTAGATGCATGGGGTTTAATAGGTAAAATATTTGGTTTTGGATCATTTGAATTAAATTGAAAGCTAGGAAAATAAAACATCCATATTAAAAGAAATAATGATGTAATTATCAAAGAAAGTTGTAATTTTGTATTAGATAAAAGGTGTGCTATGTCTATAAATATATTTGTTTTTATCAAACTAATTAGAGATATTAATATGAGTATATGACCAAATAGGAGCATTAATAAAATTAAAATGTCAATTGGTTGTAAATATGCAAGAAAAATCAGCAAATGTGCAGTCGCAAAGAAAAAATAAGCTAAAAAAAGTCCGCAATGAAGTTCTTTTTTTGAATCAAGATATAAAATATAATTTATTACTCCAACAAGTAAGCAAAATATAAAATTTATCAGAAAGTTATATATTTCTATAGAATTGCTAATAAGAGCCAATTTAAATATTTTTACAAAAGAAAAAAATGCGAAAATTGCTATGCAAATTAAGATTATTTTTAAACAATTTGAAAGAATTTTTTTAAAACCGGAATTTTTTTTATTAGATGAGATTATTTTTTTATATTGAGCTAAAAATATTAAAATTATAAATAAATAGGATATTACTTGTAAGAGTAATGATAATAAAAGAAAATTTTTAGCATTAGATATTGTTAATGTTATTAAAGATACTATTGATAATGTGAAAGCTGTGCTAATTGTTAAAGCGATTTTATTTTTATATATTTTATATATTATTAATCCGGTTAATATTATAATTAATTCAAAAAATAAATTAACTATATAAAAATCTGTCTTGAAAATAAACATATTTATCCCTGCTTATTTGTTTACGGGTTAGAATATAATTTTTTGCTTATAATTTTTCCATTTCCCAAGTTAATCCAAACGGTTGTGGCAATACCACGTGTTTGTGGATTAAAATTCCAGAACAAACCTTTATGATCAAGATTTTTTATTTGCTCAGCATATTCAATGAGTTTGTCTTTATCTGGCAATCCATTTGTTTTTTTTAATAATTCCGCAAAAAGATCAGCTAGTACATATCCCTGTAGCTGAAAAATATTTGGTTCATATTTTTTGTTTTCGGCTGCTTTTCGATATTCTTGTACTATTTTAATAGAGCTTTTTTTTGGGTCTGGAAAATTCTGTGTATGTATAAATTTTAGATTTTGACTTTTAATAAAGTCTAAAAAACTTTTTGTAGCATATGATACAACTCCTAAAAGCTTTTTGTTAAATAAAAAGTTTGCGCCTAATTTTTCAATAAGTACTTTTCCTGGAAGAGCAAGAGACAGGAATAAAATGGCTTCAGGTTTAAAATTTTTTATTTTTGTTGCAGCATCATCAATTTTAAGCGTATTTGTTAAATGTGATGTAACAATCCAGTCTTTGTTTTTTTTAAAACCATATTTTTTTAAAACATATTTTGCTCCGGCTAAAGCGCCTTCACTGAATGGTTCATTTTGATGGAATAAAGCTATTTTTTTTATGTTTAAATCATTGATTAAAAATTCAGTTAAGACTTGAGCATCTTGAAATGATGATGGTACAAGATTGATAATATTTTTAAGATTTCGTTGATGAAAGATTGGTGCACTTGCATCAGGAAAAAATATGCCTATATCTTTTGTTTTAATCAATGGTAAACATGCTCCTAATTGGTAACTTCCAGACGGTGAAAGTATAATATTATTTCCTTGTTCAATTAATTTTTTAAAATACTGTATTGTTTTTTTGGGATTGTAATTATCATCGTATGGAATTAAATTAATTCGATGTCCATTAATTCCACCTTTTTTATTTATTTCATTGAATCTTAGATATATGCCTTCAAGTAATGGCTTACCTAAATCGGAAAGTTCTGCTGATAAGTCCATAGTTGTAGCAATATTAATTTTATTTTGGTCAAATTTTATTTTGGGTTTTGTTATTTTTTTAGTAGACTCTTTTTTTATGGGGGTAATATTTTTTTGTAAAACTTTACCTTTATTTGTGTGTATCCACAATGTTTGATAAATATTTCTTTGTTCTGGATTGAAATTTAATTGTAGGCCTTTGTAATTAATGTTATTTAAAGATTCAGCTTGTTGGATAAGTTTTTCTCTAGTTATTTTACCTTTGATATTTTTTAAAATTATATCTATAAAAACACTTGCAGCAATATATCCTTTTAATGTAAATGTATTTAGTTCTTTATTACTTTGTTGTACAATTTTTTTATATTCTTTAACAATTTCAAGATTACTGTTTAAATCATGTAAAGTTTCAACAACTGTATAATTTAAATTGTTACTTTTTATGAATTTTTGAAATTCATATCCTGCTAAAGAATCGATTCCATATATTTTTTTATCTATTAAAAAATTTGGACCTAATTTTTCGAGAAAATCTCTAGCTGGATTTGGATAGGATAATATAAAAATTACTTGCGGTTTAAATTGTTCAATCTTTTTAATATCTTTTTTAGTTATATATTCTTTAGATGCATGACTAATTTCTAAAATTTGATTACTATCAGTAAGAACACTATTGATACCTTTTTTTGCGCCATTACAATATAAATCAGATTGATAGAAAATTAAAACTTTTTCTGGCTTATATTTATTTAACGCAAAATTAGCTAAAACTTGACCTTCATAAAATGAGCTAGGTCCAAAATTTATAATATTTTTTAAATTAGAATCATAAAAAATTGGGGCATTAGCGCTTGGGAAAAAGACGGATATTTTACCTTCTTGTATAAAAGGAATTGCTGATTTAAAAGAATAACTTCCTGTTGGTGAAATTAAAATATTTGTGTTTTCAGCTATTAATTCTTGAATGTTTTGTTTAGCCAAATCTGGTTGATATTTGTCATTTTTATAATTAAATTTTATGTTTTTTCCATTTATTCCGCCAATTTGGTTTTGTTGTCTTATTTTTAAATATAACCCATCAAGTATTCCTCTGCCTATTTCTGAAGATTTGGATGATACATCAAGTGTTGTTCCAATTCTAATTTCATTATCCTCATCTTCTTTTACATATTGAACTTCAAATTTTGTAGGCTCTTCTTGAGCTTCGTAATCTTCTTCTTTTTCAGCTAATATTGTTTTTCCATCAGGCAAAGAAATCCAAAGATTATTTGAACTGATTTCTCGTGTTTTTGGGTTAAAGTTTAGCCTTAGTCCTTTAAAGTTATAATTTTTTATACTTTCGATTGTATTAATAATTTTTTCTTTAGTAATTTCACCGTTTATTTTACTTAAAATATATGCAAAAATGCTTGTGGTAATAAATCCCTCTAATGCAAAAATATTATTACTTTTAATTCCTTTTTGTTCTGACAGTTTAATAAACTCATTTATTATTTCTAAATCTTTTTGTTTTGGAGAAGGGGTAAGTTGAGAATACAAATATTTTATATTTCTTAATTTGGCAAATTTTGTAAATTCAGGACCAGAGCAAGTTGATATTCCAAAAATTGTTTTATTTATTATAAAATTTGCTCCAAGTTTTTCTATGTATGCTTTTGAGGGGGTTGGAACAGAAAGTAAAACTATAGCTTGTGGATCAAAGTTGATGGTTTTATTCGCAGCATCTTCAATATTTATAGTATTTGGAGGATGAGAAACTGCTATCCAGTTTTCCCCTTCTTTTAAATTATTTTTTTCTAAAATTGATTTAGCTCCTTGCAAAGCACTTAGACTGAATGGTTCTGTTTGATAAAATAGTACTAATTTTTTAATATTTATTTCATTTTTTAATAAATAATTGATAGCAGCTTTTGCTTCTTGTTGGGATGTTGCAAAATAATGAATGAGATATTTTAAATCGGGTTGTCTAAATTCAGATGAAGTTGCTTCAGGAAATAAAACTAAAATTTTTTCATCTTTTATTAGTGGAAGATATCTTTTAAGTTGATGGCTACCTACGGGGGTTAGTAAAATATCAATTCCTCTTTTTAGTAGTGTCTCAATATTTTCTAATGCTAAGCTTGGGATGTATTTGTCATCCATAGCATTTAGCAAGATTTTTAAATTGGTAGTTTTATTTACATTTGATATACAAAGACGCATTCCATTAAGAACATTTCGTCCAAGGTCTGCAAGTTCTGCTGACAGATCCATAGTAGTTCCAACTTCAATTTTTTTAGTTTTGTCTAATTGTTTTATTTTTTTAGTTTCTTTTTTTATTTCAGGTTTAGTTTTTTTTATTTCTTTTATTTGAGGTTTATAACTTATGATTTTTCCTGTTTCTGTTCTTATCCAAACGTCATTTAAAATTTGGCGTGTTTGTGGATCAAAATTAAATACCAATCCTTTATGCTGATAATTTTTAATTTTCTCTGCTTGATTCATGATATTTTTGTTTGTTATTTCACCATTGATTTTATGAAGTAGATCTATAAATATGTCGGTGGCTATATAAGATTCCAAAGACATTTGATCTAAAGAGTTATTATTTTTTTGCATTATTTTTTTGTATTCTTGCACAATTTCTAAGTTGCTAGTTTTGATATCCGGAGCTGTTTGAGAGAATATAAACTTAAGCCCTTTATCTTTAATAAAGTTTAAAAATTTATTTTCTAACAAAATTGAATTTCCGACTAAATTTTTATTCAATAAAAATTTAGGATCTATTTTTTCAAGAAATTTTGTTGTTGCAGGTGTTGTTGAGAAAAAAATTATTGTTTTTGGTATTTCTCTTTCAATTTTTTTTACTTTTTCATCTATATCCGATAGATTTTTTTCATATGGTATTTGTATATAAGATGAAATGTTATTAGCTTCAAGTACTTGGGTGGTAGCTTCTTTAAAATTTTTACCATATAGATCATTTTGATATATGATTGCTATTTTCCCATATTGAATATTATTAATTAGATAATTAATTAAAGTTTGAGCTTCTTTGGAATATGAAGTTTTAATATTAATTAAATTTGATAGGTTTGAATTGCGAAAAATATCCGCACCGGTGTAAGGAAAAAATATTCCAATATTATTTTCTTGTATATAGGCTAGTGATTCCTGAAGTGTAGCTGTGCCAGCATTGCATAATGTAATATCAATATTATATGTTTGTAGAAGTTCTTTTAATTTTTGTTTATAAGTATAAATGTCATATTTACTATCAAGAGCTATTAATTTTATCTTTTGGCCGTTTATTCCATTTTTACTATTTTCTTCTTTTATTCTATTATTTATACCTTTAAATATTGGTTTTCCAAGATCCTCATAGGTGCCGTGTAAAGGTAAAAGTGTTCCTATTAATATTTGTTCTTTTTGCTCAATAGGAGTTGTTGTTTCTTCTTTAATAATTTCTTCTGTTAGCAAATTATATTCTTTAATAGAATAACCATTACGTTTTTTTGCATCTTGTTTATATAAGGTGATTGTTGGATCTTGATTTGGTTCAACGCTTAGCAGGGCAAATGCATCATTTGTGAAATTATACAATTTTTGATTGGCTAGAGTTGGTGAAGAAAAAACCGACCATGCTGTTGAACCTTTATCGGGATAAAGATTTTCAAGTCCATCAGTTGGTTGATATTTAAATTTTCTTTCGAGGCTTTTTATTATCACTCGTATATCTATCGTTTTATCAGTATACTTTTTTTCATCAAGATTAAAAAAAGTGATTTTTTGACTTGATTGTTGCTTTAAAAAATCATAAAAATATGATTCATCTAATTCTTTATATGTTCTATCAAAATTAGAAATTCGAATGAGATTTACATTTTCTTTAGATCCAAAATCGATATAAATAGCAAGGGGAAGTGTAGAAATGAATTGATTAATTTCATCGTTTAATGGAATTTTTTCATCAGATAAATGTTTAGTTTTATATCTTAATTCTTTTTTTAATCCCCAATTTGTCCAATTTTCATTAATTTCATTTTGTCCTATTAAATAAAAAACTTTATCTGGATTTTTATCCATTAATTGTAATATTAATGTTAAAGTTTCCAAAATGTATGGGGAACGACTAATTACATTTCCATTAAAAATTATAAAATTGTTAGGTTTGATAATTTTTAGATCTGTATTTATAATTTTTAATTGTTTTAATTTATCTAAATCATGTACTAATGAGTGAAATGCCCCATGTAAATCTCCAAATATTATAAAATCTGTTTTTGATGTGGGGGTTATTTTTACAATAAAGTTCCCAGTATGTTTTTTTGCACGTTCGTTGGTTACTTTTTTTAAAATTTCCTGAAAATCTTCAACATTCCAAAATTCTTTTCTAATTCCAATAAAATCTAAAACTTTAATGATTTGTCTATTTAAAAAGGAAGGAACATTTTTTTGATAAAATGAAGAGTAATTTGGCTTTAGATAATTATTATTATCAATGTCTGGGTATTCATCATATTGAGATATCATTTGTTGAACTTGATCGAGATTATTAAAAGCATGGGCGTTTGTAAAATATCCTATTAACCAAGATAATATGAGCAATTTTTTAAATTTCACATTTACCTCATTTTTTAAAAAAGAATGTAGTGCGTAAATAACAGAATAAAAAAGGTTAGAAATATAAAAATATAACTACGAATTAATTTTAGTTCCTTAATATATTTTTTTGATGTTACTTGTTTAGCTGCAAAAATATTAAATAAAAGAATTGCAAATACACTTATTAAGAGCGTAGTAAAAATTGCATCAGAAATTGTGAAATAACTTACTTCGGGAGTTAATTTTTCTAAAATAAATAAATTAACTATCAAGGCTGAAATGCTTCCAACAGATAAAGAGAGAATTGCTCTTGTATTGTGTATAGATAGTATTAGCGAAAATAGACATAAGAAAAAAGCTATATATAACGGAACAAAAATTATTAATGTATCTTTAATACCAAGTTTTTCGAAATCTAATAAAAATACCACAGTTGGATAAGAGGTAGTTTTTTGTGGATTGAATTTATCTATTTGCGAAATTGAATAACCATAATAAACTTCATTATTTATATGTTTCCAATCTCCTGTAAAAAGTTTATCACTAATTAAAAGACTTGAATTTTTCGAGGTTAACACAACTTCTTTTGGATTTAAATGCGTATTGATTAGTGCTATTGATATGGTATGATCTTCCAATGGAAAAATATTGTAATTTAAATTGCTTTGAAATTTAATTTGAACTTTATATCGAACAAACAATTTTTCTTCAATAATTTTTACTTCAGGTTTTGATTTTTGTGTTATGGTTCCTTTTTCAAATGAAAATTTTTCTATATTTTCCAATGAAATCAAATGAGGATCGAATTCAAACCAAATTATTGCATTCATTATAAAATTATTGTTGGTTATATTAAAAACAGGAAAATTTTTGACATACATGCCTGTTTGTACTTCAACTATTTGTTCTTCTGAGACCTTTGGTGTGATTTGTTCTATTATTGGAAAAGGATCACTTGAACGGAATTCTGCTTGCGGTAGATAAAACATTATAATTAGTGTAAGAACTGAAAAAACAATTAAAGTTATTTGAAATTTGGTATCAGATATTGTTTTATTGACAACTGATAAAATTTTTATTTTCGATAATGTCATAATTCCTATTATTAATGATACGTAAGCGGATAATCGAATTAAAATAAAAAGGATTGTGACCTTGTCTTGTAAATTGAATAATGCAGCAATATGAGAGGTTGCAAAAAATATAAAGGAAATTGAAAGAAATAAATATATTTTTTGATGCTTGATTTTATAACAAATATATGAAAAAAATGTTATTAATATGCCATAAAATGCATTTAATGAGTAAATATGATAAAAGGGAAAAATTCCTGTTTTCAATTTGTTATATAATGTAACAATATAATAAGTTAATAGTAGAAAGAACACTATAAATGAACCCGTTGTTATTAAAAAAAAGTATAGACGTGATTTAAGTGTATTAATAAGTTTTGATATTAATACTACTAATAAATATATAATTATAGTTGAATATGCAATTGTTCGTAAAGATAAAAATAGAGCTACATGAGTTGAAGTTTTATTTGCTAATAAAAAAAGATGAGATATTCCAAAAAATGCAAATGCTACACCTATACAAAGAGATATTTTTTCTTTACTTTTTATGAAATAAATAGTTCCAATTGTAAATGCAAAAATGCCAATAATTAAATTTAATAAAGCTACTTGAATATCTGCGAATACCATTTTTTTCCCTTTATAAAAAATCGCTTTATAATTGTTTTAATAATTGTATAAGACTGGAGTAAAAGTAAATAGTTGATTATAATAAAAGGCACAATATACGATTAAAAAAGAATAAATTTTTAACAAAAAATGGTTGCTCATAAATAAGGTAAAAGTATGGAAAAGCTTTCAAGTATGGAAACTGATTTTTCTCAATGGTATCAAGATGTAATTTTTAAATCAGAATTAGTTGATTTAAGTCCAACAAAAGGCTGTTTTGTTATTCGTCCATATGGTTATGCATTGTGGGAAAATATTAAGAATATTTTAGATCAAAAAATTAGCTTAACGGGAACTGAAAATGCATATTTTCCTTTATTAATTCCGGAATCATTTTTAAAAAAAGAAGAGAAACATATTGAGGGATTTTCACCTGAATTAGCCGTTGTTACTCACGCCGGTGGTCAAGAACTCGAAGAACCTTTAATTGTTAGACCTACATCTGAAACTATGATTTATTACATGTTTGCAAGATGGATAAAATCTTGGAGAGATCTACCTTTAAAAATTAATCAATGGGCAAATGTTATTCGATGGGAAATGAGGCCTCGAGCATTTTTAAGATCAATTGAATTTTTGTGGCAAGAGGGTCATACTGCTCATATAACCCAAGAACAAGCAATTCAAATGGCTAAGATTGCTTTGGATATTTATAAGGATATTTTAGAAAATTATTTAGCAATCCCAGTTATTAGTGGAATAAAATCAGAAAGTGAAAAATTTGCAGGTGCTCATTGTACGTATACATTAGAAGGAATGATGCAAAATGGCAAAGCATTACAAATGTGTACGAGTCATGTTTTAAATCATAGTTTTTCACAATCTTTTGATATTAAATTTCAAGATGAAGATGGAGAAGTAAAATCTCCTTATTGTTCATCATGGGGGATGACGACTCGAGTTCTTGGTGCACTTATTATGGTACATGGTGATCAAAATGGATTAATTATTCCTCCAAAGATTGCACCTATAAAAGCTGTAATTATTCCTATTTATAAAAATGATGATGAAAGGGATTTGGTTTTATCAGTTGCCAATAACTTAAAAGAAGAGTTATGTGAAAAAGATTTTATTGTTGTTATAGATCGAGATGAAAATAAAACGCCGGGATCAAAATTTTTTCAATGGGAATTAAAAGGAGTTCCTGTTAGAATAGAAATTGGGCCAAGAGACATAGAAAAAAAACAAGCAGTTTTAGTTAGTAGAATTAAATCTGATATTATACAAAAAAAGAAGTTTGTAACTATTGATAACATTAAAAAAGATCTTAATCAGTTACTTGAAACAATTCAAAATGAATTATTTCAAAAAGCACGAGGCAATTTGAGTAGTAAATGGAATCAAGCATATAAACTTGAAGATTTTGGGCCTATTTTATATGAAGAAAATGGATTTTACCAAGCTGGTTGGTGTTGTTCTAAAAAATGTGAACATAAATTGAAAGGTTATCGAGCAAGTATTCGATGTATTTTAGATTCAAAAAATAATAAAACTTGTTTTTATTGTGGTCAATCTAGTAGAAATGATGTATTAATAGCAAAAGCATATTAATTTAACTAAATTTTGGAGAATCGTATTAATGCCTGGTGTTATTTTTAAAAATGATGAAAAATATTTGACTTTCTTTCAAACGTATCTTTTAACTGAAAAAAGATTGACTAAAAATACATTACAAGCATATAAAAAAGATATAGAACAATTGATTAATTTTTTTAATTCAAACAAGATAAAAGTAGCAACATGTAATAAAGTAAATCTTAAAAAATTTTTAAGATTTTTAAAAGGAGAGGGCATTAGTTCAAAAACTCTTTCTAGAAAAATATCTTCATTGAAAGCTTTTTTTGGATATTTAAATGAAAGATTTGATATTCCAAATCGAGCCCAAAGTCTTGTGTTTCCGAAAATAGAAAAAAAATTGCCTATTTATCTTACTCAAGATGAAGTTCAAAAGTTACTTATCGCAGCAAACAAAGATAGTTCTAATAAAGGAATAAGAAACAAGGTTATGTTATACATGATGTATGCATCTGGAATGAGAGTTTCAGAATTGGTTTCACTTACAATTGATCAAATTAAATTTGATACAGGTTTTGTTTCATTAATGGGTAAAGGAAATAAGGAAAGGTTAGTTCCTTTACCCAAGAATGTTTTACAACTAGTTCGATTTTATTTGGATCATATTCATAGCAAATTAATTTCTAAAAATCATATATTAAAAAAACAAAATTATTTATTTTTTTCTGTTTATAATGGGGAAGCAAAGCCGATTTCCCGACAATCTTTTTGGATCATTTTGAAAAAAATTTTAATGCAAGCAAATATTTTTAAAAATATTTCCCCACATACATTAAGACATTCTTTAGCCACTCATTTATTAAAAAGTGGTGCTAATATAAGGTCATTACAACTTTTATTAGGACATGAACAAATTTCAACAGTGCAAATTTATACACATTTAGAAAAAGGGCATGTTAGAAAGGTTTATGATAAAAAACATCCAAGAGCAACTTAGATACTATTTTAAAACTTTTCCTGTCATTTTTGCCCAAATTATTAAATCAAGTTTATTTAAAGGTATATCAAAATTTTTTAAAATGTTTTCATATTCTAAATATTTTTTAGGGGTAATTGTTTTTGGTATTTGAGAAATCAATTTGTTTTGTAACATGAATTTTAAAATGTGTCGATCAATAATTGCAACATTTGAATAACCAACATTTCTTAAAAAATGAGAGGCTTCTTTATATCCAAGGCCCTTAATATTTTTTACAAGGAAAATTCTATGCGTTTCTAGTGGTTGTTTTTGCAATATAGTTTTTATAGCCATATATTTGCGCGCATACAGAATAAATCTTGCTTTAGTGTTATGAAATCGATGACCATATTTTCGTATTGTCATGGCTATTTCTGTGGATGTTTTTTTTAGAAAACCATCTGGGTGCATTTCTATTTGAATTTTTATGGCAGTTTCAGCTTTTGAATTTGCAGTAAGAATACAAAAGCAAAGTTCATTAAACCAATATAGATTATTTTTTTGATTTAACAATTCAAACGATTTTAGTGTTTGATTAATTTTTAGAATTGTTTGTTTGTTTAATTTAGGTATTAATTTTTTAAATTTATTCATGTTTGAAATAAAAGAATAATTAAAATTTATTGTTATAAATATTCTAGTTACTATATTTAATCACAGTATATTATTAATTTTGAAATTATGTAGAGAAACGTAAAAAACCTTTAATAAGGGTTAAAAATTTGAAAGAAAAAATTGCAAGGGATTTAAAGTTAGATAATAATAAGTATTTTATAATAATTGTAAATTGTACAAAATTGCCAGTTACGTAATTAATCTATCCTTGTTTTTCATTTGGATGCTTATATAATAGATGGTAAAAAAGTATCAGTATATTTTTTTGAAATTTTTAAAAACTTAAAATTGAGAAGTGGTATGGATAACAAATTTATAGTAGAACAAAGAGATCTTTTATCGTTATTAGCCTCCATGCAACCTATTTGCAACAAAAGAACAACCTTAGATGTTACAGAGTCAATAATGTTTCAAGTAACACCTAAAGAATTAACTTTAAAAGCAACCGATTTAGAAGTTAGCTTTCAATCAAGTCTTGAAATTGAAAGTAATTTTGTTGAAAATTTTGATTTTTTAATTTCGGGGAGACGTATTTTTGAATTAATTAAGGAAATAGAGGGGAAGATTGAATTTAGATTTTGTCAAAATAAATTACATTTAAAATCTAAGGGTGTTGATCTAGTTTTAAATATTAGAGAAGCACAAGATTTTCCACAGTTTCCGGAAAGAATTGAAAATTTAATAGATTTGGAGTCTGAATTTCTACTTAAGTTGCTTGATAAAGTTGCATTTTTGATTCCTCAAAACAATTCAAATGCTGCATTAAATGGATTATTATTAGAATTTTCAGAGCAGGGAATATTTTTTGTTGCTACCGATGGGCATCGTTTAGTAAAAGTTACAAGTGAGAAATATAGCTTGAATGAAAATAAGAAATGGTTGCTTCCAAAAAGAGCAGTAATGGAGATTAAAAAAATTTTAGAAGAAACTAAAACTGAAAAAATCTTTTTAGGAACATGTAGTAATCAATTAGTTTTTTCAGGAGTTAATTTTAATTTTTTTACAAAATTAATTTCTGATCCTTTTCCTCATTATAATCCTATATTGCAAAAAGAAGGTTTTAGGCCGGCTGTTCTTGAGAAACAAGCTTTTGTAAAAACATTAAAACGAACAAGTTGTCTTTTGGCAGGACAATTTGTTTCTACCGATTTTAAGTTTAGTCCAGGGAAACTAGATATTTCTTTGCATAATAAAGAAGTAGGTAAACTTGATGAATCATTATATTTGGAAAATTTTGAGGGTGAATTAATTAAAAGTCATTTTTATTCACCTTATTTGCTTAGTGGATTGCAGGTTTTTCCGACAGATAAAATAAGTTTTTTTGTTCATAGTGATGCAAAACCGATAATTTTTGAAGCAGAAGATAAAGAATATAAGTTAACATATTTAGTGATGCCTGTTTCTGCAAATCAATAGTATATATTTGTGATTGTAAATTATATAAGATTAAAAAATTTCCGTTGTTTTGACGATTATAAGCTTGATTTAAAAAAACGTTTTGTTTTTATTCAGGGTAATAATGGATCAGGAAAAACAAGTTTATTGGAAGCTATTTATTATTCTTGTTATGTAAAATCTTTTAGAACAAGATTTAATACAGAATTGATCAATTTTGATAAAAAACATTTCTTTGTACAAGTAGAATTTGACGAATCTGATACTGGCCATAAAATTCAAGCAGGATTTTCTCAAAAAGATGGGAAATTAATTAAATTAAATGATAAACCAATTAAATCGTATAAAGAAATTGCTTCTATTTATAAAGTTATTAATGTAGCTGAAAATGATTTAAGTATAGTTAATCAAGGTCCTTCGGAACGTAGAACTTTTTTAAATCAATCATTATTTTTACTTAATTCTGATTATGTTTTTAAATTAAGAAAATATAAACAAATTTTAGATCAAAGAAATGCTTTTCTATTAACTAAAATGTCTCTAAATAATGAGCTTTTGGCGTGGACTAATCAATTATGGGAACTTTCTTTGGAGATGCAAGAAGAGCGGAAAAAATTTTTAAGAAATATAGAGATAATTGTAAACAAATTGTTATACAATTATTTTGATGATTTGGAAATTAATTTTTTTTATAATTCTAAAAATATAGATGTACATAATTTTGAAGAGTTTTGGAAATTTTATAAAGATAATATATATGCAAAAGAAGCTAAATGGAGACGCAGTTTGTTTGGATTGCATCTTGATGACTTTTCTATCTCTTTTAAACAAAAAAAAGCTCGAATTTTTGCATCTCGTGGGCAGCAAAAATTAATTTTGCTCTTATTAAAAATCGCACAAATTTTGGCTTTAAAAAATAAATCAGATAATCTTTGTTTATTAATTGATGATTTTTTTACTGACTTTGATAAACAAAAAATTCGTAAATTTTTTTCTATATTTAATGATTTGAAGTGTCAAATTTTCATAACATCTCCAATGGAAACAATCGAAGCATTTTTAGATATCCAAGATTTCGATAGAAATGATTTTCAAGTAATAAAATTGATACAATAATTAGGTTGACTTTCTATATAAAAAGAATAGGATGTTTGCTTCTCCTTAAAAGTTTGAGAATCATTACTACTCTCCTTTTTTACCATCATACAGATAATTATTGCTGTATGATGGTTTTTAATCTAACAAGATTGGTTAATATTAGGAAAAAAAGTATTTATATTGTAAAATAAATAGGATTTTTTGCCTTTTTTACAGGGTTTATTTAAAAAAGGTTGATTTTCTTTTGGAATAGGATAAGCTATTTTTATAACTATAAATTCGTGATTTTGTGCTATTTATTGTGTAAATACAACAAGAAATTTAAAAAAATTAAAAGGCTTCATTACTACTCTCCTTTCTCCTTTTTTCCGCCATATGGGATTTTCCTGTATGGCGGTTTATTTTTTGTAAGTGTTTTTTAAAATCGGAATGATAATGTTGTAATATTTTTTACATAATAACCATTATCGGCTTCTAATTAGGTTGTTTTAAACAAAAAAAGAACAAGAACTCGGGTTTAAACCCGAGTTCTTTAATAAATGAATAATGCTACTTGCCTACTCTTCTCTTGGTAAGATTTTTATCAGAGTATCTTGCAATTCAACTTCTTGCGTCCAATGTAACATCGAATCTAGATTTAATTTTGACCTAATTGTTGGATTATTGAATAAAATATTAACTATTTCTCTGTGTTCATTATTTTGACTTAATTCGGCTGCACTCGTAATAATCCTTCTAAAAATCGTTTCTAATGTTTCTTCATTTATACGATTTGCGTACATATCAAGCAAAATTTTTAAGGTTTTTGGATGCAAATTATTACATAATAATAGAAAAATTTCATTTAATTCAGTCTCCTCTTGAATAAAATTTTCAAACAAAATTTTAATAATTTCTAGATTATTAAAATTTTCAGCTTTACTAATTCCTATTCTGTATGCTTTTTTCTGTGTTTCTCTATTTATAACTACAGCAAAATTAATAATCATCAAATTCAAAATCTCTTTTTTACTATTATCACACGCCCATATAAAGATGAAATTTGCCAAATTATCATTAATAAATTTTTTAATTTCATCTTTACATAGTAACCATAGAACAATATTATAGTGTTCTGTGTCGAAAGCGGCGCTTAGAATGTTTGTTGCAATTTGTTCATTTATTAACGATGTGATTTTTATATTACCAAGTAACAAATTCAAAATATCTTTATAACCACGCCGAGAAGCAACCCAAATTGCATCGCTTGCTCCATCTTCAGTTATGAAATTACTACAACTATTATTAAGTAAAAAATGCAAAACATTTATACTTCTATTTCGAGATACAATAAAAAGTATAAAATTTATTTTTTCTTGAATTGCCTGATTATTTCTAAATAAATTTTTTTCAAATAATTGCAAACAATCTTTTTCTGCAGCTAATAACAAAAGTTCACTTGAGATCTTTTCGTTTTGCTCGATCAAAGATTCAATAAAATTATCATTAATCAAAATATCTACAATATTCAGATGTCCATTATCAATAGCCTCTTTAAAATAATTCACCAAAAAATATTTTGTTGTTGAATCTCTTTCAAGAATTCCTTTCTTAAGGCATAATTTTAAGAACTCTACATTTCCCTTTTTACATGCATACAAAAAAATTGGTTCTATAATAACAAAATCTAAGGACATAAAAATTTTATCATTTGCTAATAGCTTTGATATACAATTTAAATCACCAGAAGATTTGAATATTTCCCATATATAATCATTTATTTCATCATGTAATTCATCTTCTCCTATATTTTGTATATCTTCTTCAGATGAATTATTATAATTCATTGCATTAATTGGAGAAGACATTAAACATAGTTCTAATAATATTGCCAAAATAAATTTATTTATATTGATAAAATTTCTCATTTTTAAACCTCCACTAAATTTTAGCATTTATTATGTCTATTTGAACATTGATATTAGTATATTATATTAATAAGTACTTTATGAAAACAGCACCATAATTAAACTATAAAAAAAGATATTTTTATGCTTAAAGTGCTCTTTTAGCCAATTCTGCATTTCCAAGCTCCACAAATTCCAATTGCTAGAGCATCTGTAACATCATTTTTTTCGATTTTCGGCAATTTTTGTAGTTTGGGAAACATGGATAAAACCATTAATGCAACCTGATCTTTGCTAGCTCCACCAAAGCCTGTAACTGCAATTTTAACTTCTCTGGGGGAAAATTCATGAATTTTTAACTTATATTTATCAGATAATAAATATAAGCTTCCTCTTAAATACCCCAGTTTTAAAAATGTTTGTATATTTTTGCCCAAAAACGGTGTTTCTAACGCCAAATTTGTAACCTTAAATTCTTTTATTTTCTCATTAAAAAAAAAATAGAATTGTCCCACTCTTTTTGATAAATGATCGGTGCTTTTCATCTTTAAATATCCAAAATCTATCACAAACGATTTTTGATTCTCAATTCTTAAAATAGAATATCCCGAAATCTGAAATCCTGGATCTATTCCTAGAATAATCTTTTTATACACTCTCCTAAATTCCTATTATTTTTTACAATCCTTGATTTTTATATTTGTAAATGTTGAAACTCCTGCGATAAATCTGGAGATATATTATCTTCATTTATTAATTTCAGAAATAATTCATTATTTAAAAAAAATTCAATAATTTTTTGAACTTTTTCATGGTTATTTTTCATTAAAATAACCTCGATAAAAATTTTTCTAGCTGTACCAGAATCTATATTATGTATATGCATATCAATGAATCTTTTTAGATCTTCTATGTTATAATTCTCATTCATTATACCTTTTTTACATTCGTCTATAAAATTTTGTTGAAATTGCTCTTTTTCAACAGAAGGCGTGCTAAATTCGCAATTATTATTATCGGTTTTTATTGCTTTGATACAACTTATATAAAAAATATTAAAGAATAAAATTTTTATAAATAGATTCATAATCTCTTTTCAATAAAGTTATATAAATAAACTTATTTTTTTTACTAACCTTGATCTTCTAGATCCTCAAAGCTCGTGATTTCTCCAATAAATCTCGCAGGAAAAGAACCTACTGGTCCATTGCGTTGTTTTCCTATTATAATTTCCGCGATGTCTGGATTTTCTGTGTCAGTATTATAAACAACATCACGATAAATAAAAAATATAACATCACCATCCTGTTCAATTGCACCGGATTCACGTAAATCCGAAAGCATTGGTCTCTTATCCATCCTACTTTCTAAAGAGCGTGACAATTGAGAAAGTGCCAAAATAGGAATATCTAATTCTTTTGCTAATGATTTTAAGGCCCTTGATATAGCTGAAATTTCCTGAGTCCTGTTTTCATGTCGCTGAGTTGAACTTAATAATTGCAAATAATCAATTACTAACAGATCTATATTATTTTTTGCTTTTAATTTTCTTGCTTTTGCCCGTAATTCCATGATATTTAAGCCTGGAGAATCATCTATATAAATTTTAGCTTCTGCTAATTGAGCCGCCGTATTTGTAAGCTCGACCCATTCATCTGAGGTTACCATCGCATTTCTAATTTTAGTATGCGGTATTTGAGATTGTGAGGATAACATACGTAAAACTAACTGTTCAGATGACATCTCTAGTGAAAAGACCCCAATACTAGCTCCACATCTCGAAGCATTTAAAACCATATTTAAAGCAAGCGCTGTTTTTCCCATCGAAGGCCTTGCTGCCAAAATTAAAAGATCACCTCTTTGCATTCCAGCAGTCATATTATCAAAATTCGCAAAACCTGAAGGAATTCCTGTAACACCCTCTCTGTTTGTTTTTACTTGCGCCAAATGTTGAAATGTTTTTTTTAACAACGAATCCAAGGGAATAAAAGTTGGTGGAACTAATTTATTTGAAATCTGAAAAATTTTCTTTTCCGAACTGTCCAAGACCGAGTCTATTTCTTCAAGATTTTGATCATAACATGAATTAATAATCTCGGCAGCGGATTGAATTAAATCCCGTAAAATTGCCTTATCCTTAACAATCTTTGAATGCTGTGTAATCATTCCAATTGAAGGAATATCTTCTTGTAATTCCATTAAATAGATAATACCGCCCACTTCTTGTAATATTTTTTTTTTACCTAATTCATCTTGCAAAACAAGCAAATCTATCTTTTGATTTTCCTGCGCAAGATCAAGCATTGTTTTATAAATTAATTGATTTGATCTGTTGTAAAAATCAGATGGCTTTAAAATATCACTTACTAAAGTTATATTTTCCCCATTTAACAATATCGCAGCCAAAACAGATTTCTCAGCCTCAATATTTGAAGGCAAATTTTTTGATAAAAAACCACTCGGCTTAGATAAAGATTTATCTTTAGAATATTTTATCTTATTAGAGTCTTCAGGCATTTATAATCCTGCTAAAAAATTATTTTATAGCAACAACCTTTAATGTTAATTGTGGCTTTAGTTTTGATGAAAGTCTTATTGTAACTTTATATTCACCCTCAGACTTAATTGTTTTATTAAATTCAACTTGTTTTCTATTAATTGAAATATCTTTTTCCTTTAATAACTCAACTACTTCATCGGCACTTATTGCACCATAAAGTTTACCTTCGTCATGCGTCCTTTTTTTTATAATAAGGTGAAGATTGTTTATTTTTTCAGCTAACATAGCTGCCTTACTACTTAAAGCCTTTTCGTTAATTTTTATTTTTTTTACTTTTTGTTCAAAAAACTTTTTATTATTTTCATCAACTTTTATAGCCAACTTTCGAGGAATTAAAAAATTTTTTGCATAACCATCCGAAACTTTTATCATTTGACCAGCCATACCAACTTTTTCAACGTCTTTTAACATATATACAAACATTATAATTCCTCATGTTATATTTAACTAAATAAGTTATGATTTTTAGGTTAAAATATAACATAAAAATATTCTTTTAAATAGAATGCATTTATTATAATTTTTTTCCTCAAAACTCTTGTTTTATATAAAAACAAAAACACAAAAAGGAGCATAAAAATGAAAAGCTTAAACAAAATATTTAATGCAATTTTTTTTATTTTGGTACTTTTTAGCTCGCTCAAGTCAATAAAGGATATAGAAATGAATGATATAAATATTCAAAATAAAAAAAGATCACATCCTTTTAAAAATAAAAAAGAACCTCCTTTAAAAAAAAGGAAATCAAATAATTTCACAATTAATGTCTTTTCAAAAAATTCAAATCAAAATCAAACTACAATAAATGCCATTAAATTAGTAATTGATACAATTATAGGGCACTGTAAAACAAATGATGTTGAAGCTTTGAAAGTTATATTAAATCAAAACCTTCCTGTGGAATTTTTAAACAAAATTATAAATTTAAAATTGGAACATATTAATAATTCATCATATTCAAATAAATTGGAATCTTTTAACAACAATTATTTAGATCTTAAATATCAAACAAAAATTGATAATTGTATAATAATAATTGAACTAAATTATCCCGTTTATGATTCATCATATTGTTTTTTAAGTCTTATAGATGCTTTTTTTTGCTTAGCTTGTGCTAACAATAGTTTTGATATTGTTTATTTTTTTATGAATACTGACAAATTTTCTAATAAAATAAGCTTATTTGGAATAATTAATAGTATCGCTTTAACAACACAACTCAATTTTTATGATTTAAAAAGTTTTCTTTGGACAAATTTTGTAGAATTAATTTATTATGATTTCAAATTTAGCTTATTATTAAGGGATTTTAAGGTTCAAACTTTCACATAATTTTGTATATTTTATCATGTGTAATGCAAATGATATTTTTTTGATATTTGACCATTATTAAGTAATAAAAGTTTTTCATTATTTTCTTAAAAAATTTCATGAACCAACTATCATTTACAAAAATAAAAATCAGTTGTTCTTTATTGTACGTATTATGCTGAATATTTTTATTTAATAAATTGGTAGTATAAAAAAAATCTGAACAAATTTTAGGAAAAATAATTAAATCATTACATATTTTAAAACATTTATTTTCATTTTTTCCTTTTTTAAATTCTAAAGCGTTTTGCAAAAAGAGTGACTTTGACCACAAAAATGGGCGCAATAATTTTGGTACTTTTTCAGTTAGGATCATACAGTGATTTTTGTCATAGAAATCATTTATCCGACAACTACGCACACAAAAAACACTTTGATACAAAGATCGCGCCGTTCTTCTTTGAGAACCAAGCAAAAATATTGTATTTTCAGTCATTGCGCAATCCCAAAGTTTTATCTGTTCTTCATGTTCGTTTAATGCAAAAGGATAAGTTGTTTCTGGAGCTAAAACAAGCAAATATTTATAATCATTTGAATATTTTCCTAAATTCAAATGAACCAATTTTTTATAAATATCTTGACCCACTTCCGTTGGTGTATAATTTTTTTTAAAATCCTGAGTACACGGCTTTAAATAAAAAGTTTTTATTTTTTTCAAGTCCTCTAATTGCTTTAAATAATCATGTCTATTTATATTAAAATTAAAACAAAATAAACCATACAAAACCTTAAACCATCTATATCTAGCTAAAGGAATAATTGGATTCAAAAAAGGATATCCTTCTTTTCTTCCTAAAAAATATAATGAATAATTACTTATAAATTGAAACAAAAACAAAGTGTTAAGAAAAAAAAATAAAAGCTTCAAAAAAATTGATTTTAGTTTAAAAATAAAACTTATTAAAGTAAAATAAATACCACCAATAATAGCAGTATATAGAAATATAAAAATGAATATTGATATTGCTTGCAAACTAGTTGCATAAGATTTTGCAAACAATAACTGTAATAACCAAACAAAATGTAATCCTAAAGTGAACCCGCCCCAACACATACCTGCAATAAACAATGTACTTTTACTGAAATGTTTAAAATACTTATCCGAAAAAGTTAGATATAAAAAAATAAAAGACAATATTATTGTAAAACCAAATTTACTTATACCAAAAAAAGACAAATTAAATAAAATTATTGATAGTAAAATTTTGAATAAAAGAATAATATTCTTTATTTTTAGTCTTATCATTAAAAATTTCTGTCTTTGAAAGTTTACAGCTTAATTTGCACAATATAATTTTTTTATTTTTTAAAAAAGCACTAATCAATATCGTTGGTTCTAAATCAATCTTATTGATCAAAACTTCAGCCTGTAGCATAGGAATATTTTCAATCATAAAAGAAGCATCTAATATTAAAGGAAATTTTATATCTGTATTAATAAATTTATCAAAATTATCTCCAACAGTTTGTATCCCATATTTTAAGATTTTTTCGGTCAAATAAAAGTTCTTATAAAATTTTTCTCGTTGATTTACCAAATCTAATAATAACGAACTTTTATACCAATATCCAAAAACAAGCATACTTAAAAAAGTTGTTATCATTAAAACTATTAAAACAGACGAACCGTTTTTATTCATCAATAAAAACCATTTCTAAGCTTGATAATTTCTATTTGATCTTGCACCTCAACCTCGACACTTTTTACAAATCTTAATGTCCGATTCAATTTCAAGGTGAAATTTAAATTTTTTAAATTAGCAAAAGCTTTACTTAAATTCCTCTTTATCCAATTTTTTGTAATAAAATCATATTCACCATCTATTCTGATTAAATCACCTTTTAATATTTCCCATCCAATACAAAAACTTTCAATTTTTCCTTTTTTATTTAAAATATTTTTTCTAAAAATTAATTTGTTCTGATCCCAATCAGAAAGTTTTGCACTTGCGCACATTAAATCGCGACGTAATAAATCAAAAGCAACATTTTTTCGGATAAACTTTTCATTCTTGCTTATACTAAAAAAAATATTTCTATTTATTGTTATTAAAAAATTAAATGTTAACAAACAAAATATAGAAAATAATGATAAATAAATGGAAAATTCAATTAAGGTGAAGGCTATTTTTTTTTTCATTCTCCCTCTTTTCTTTTTTTGATATTTCTTTATTAAGCATAATTGTTTTTTGTGCAGCTTTAGTTTGAAGTTTTAAAGCCAACCCAATAAAATATAAAATCGTAAAAATAAAAACCATAAAAATCACAATAGAAACTAATAATTCTACTAGTAAATATGCCTTTTTTAAAATCATAGTATCAACAATTTTCAATTTCTTTAATTTTTAATAATTGAAGGATTATTCTTATTTTGAAATTTTAAAATTTTAAAAACAATATTTTAAAAAGAAAGCTAATATGAAAAAATTAATATCAATCTTATTCTGCTTATTTTTTTCTTATACAATCAAACTCCAACCACCTAGACCACCTCTAGATCTACCTCCTCCCCCTGAAAACATCGACGAATTACTCAAAGATTTTGATTTTGAAAAAATGTTAGAAGAATTAGAAAAAGTTTTTGGACCTGTAGAAGATCAAGATCTCAAACCACCTGAAAAGCCAAAAGAGAAAGAAAAAAAAATAGACGAAAAAGAAATTTTACCCGAAAAATTTCCTGCTAAAAAAACTTCACAGAAAGAAAAATTTATTGATTCTGCAAAATCAGAAACCGATAAACCTGTCAAAAAACTGGATCCAGAAAAGTTAAAAGCATTGTATTTTTACATGGATAGATTTATAGAACTAATTGAAAATCTCGAAAGTAATATAAATAGTTTCAATTTAGGCATAGCATATAAAGAAAAACTTGAAAATTTAAAACCAAGTGCTCAGCAAATATTTACAAAAATAAAGATTGAAAATGGCAAACTTTTTAGCCGCAAACTTTATCCAAAAGTTTTTTTCCTAGAATCATTTAAAGACACAAGAAAAGAAATTATAGAATCTATCGAAAAACTTGAAAAAATAAATCCACAATTGCAAAAAATAAGTCGTCAACAAGATGAAGAAGAAATCATTGAATTATTAGAAGAATTTGAAAAACAAAAAGATATTGAAAAATTAAAACAAAATTTAAAACATGATATTAATAATTTGCTTACCAAAAATTTGAATTCAATTGGAAAAAAACTTGAAAAAATAACCGTTAGCGCACAAGCAAAAGAAATTATCGAAGAAAAAAAGAAAAAAATTGCACAAAAAGAAAAAGAGGCCGAAGAAAAAAGAAAAAGAACAATGCCCCACTATCCACGAACCTGGAGTCCTTCCGGTCCTAGACCATGGTCAGGCCCACCCGATAACTATAAACCTTTTAATCGTTATGAACGTACTCTGCCAATGCCAAGCAGAATTGAACCTTTTAAAAAAGATTTTGAACAAAAAAGAGACCACAAACCTAAAACAGAAGATCAAACTCAACCTGAATTTACAACGATGCCTTCTTCAGATAAAAAAAACAAAATAAAAAAAATTGAAAACGCAACAAATAAATCGCTTGAATTATTAAAAAAAATTATGTCTGTTTACAAACCAAATAATGAAAATTCATATAAAGATATTTTGAATACTTCTTTGCTCAGCAATTTATCAGAAAAAATGAATGAAATAGAAAAATTAGAAACAGAATTGTTACAAGAACAAAAAAAAGAACTTGAAAAAATGGACACTTATAAAAATAAAGAGCTACAACAAAGTTTAAGTAATTTTATTCCTGCGGCAATTAGACTTGCAAAAATTCCAACCCGTAAAACCGATCAACAAAAAGCTGCCCTTAATATAATTAATCAACACATCGCAAGTAAAAAAGAGTTAAATGAAAAATTAACAAAAGAATTATCTGAATACGAAACAACCATTTTAAATAAAATAACAGTTGAACCGTTGCGACAATATGATCCAGGAGTCGGACTAGATAATTTGTTAAAAAATATAAAAATTATTTTTGCACAACCAATGGCACAAGAAGATCAAATACAAGAACAAATCACACAAAAGCAATTACTTGAAACCACTCAAAATATGCGTGGAAAAAAAAGTTATTTAATTGAAAATACTCAACTTCCAGCATTAAAACAATCGATCATTAACTCTACCCTAGAAAGGATAAGTGCTATCGATACTCGTATGGAAAATTGGACAGTTCCAACTGCTTGGAAAATTAAAATTTTTCAAAAAATAACTTCTAATTATCAAAGTACAACTGTAATAAATCAGCAAACTCCTGAGCAACGAGAAATTAGAGAAAAAATAGCATTACGAATAGAAAATCATATAAATCGATTAACATCTGAAATTAGTAAATATAATAAAATTAATTCTATTCTTACTGCGGAACTTGCAACTTAAAACATTTATTTAACGCAAACTCGATAATTATTTTGCAATGAAATAAATTGCATATCTATAAATC
>WJIY01000014.1 GCA_014730005.1 Candidatus Babelota bacterium
AAAATGCTTGCAAAAATTGTCAAATTCGTAGAAAATTGTTTCCAACATTATTTGTTCCTTTCTCTAAATTTCTTTCTGGGTAGTTTACCTAGTTTTTTAGAGAAAGGTTATTTTTTTCTTATCCAGAGTTGGCGTTAAATAGGATCGCTCAGATGGCTTTTTTTGTTAATAGAAATCTAAACTTTTTTTACTTTGGGCAAAGTCCTGTGAAAGAAATAAACCCATTAATCATCAACGAAAATTTATCCCAATAATTTTATTGAAATTAATATTGGTCATCATTGATTAATAATCCAATTATTTCACTTACCAGCAAAAATTAGGCATAATCTAAAAGATTTCAGGTAATGTATTCTATTTTGAAAGGGTAAATCATGTTAAGGCAAATAAAGGGTATAATTTTAATTTTTCTTGGTCTTTCAATATTTTTTCCAGAATTATTTAATTTAATGGCATTTAAAATAATTTTGGCACTTGTTTTAATCTGGTTTGGCTTTAAACTTTTATTTGGTAATAATATTAAAAGTAATAATTATATGAATAAAAATGGATAATAAATTTAAAGGAACATTATATCTCATAACTGGAATTTTAATTTCATTTGTATTTTTAGGTGAATTTTTAATAAAATTCGCGCTTGCCTTATTCGGTTTTTACTTAATTTATAAAGGCTTGCAACTTAGAAATGATCCTAATGTTATGTTTTATATTCACCGATTTAGAAACCGCTTCTAAAGATTTGAAAATCATTTTTTATATCTAATAAATTCTGAAAATTTTAAAGCGCCTTTACAGGCATAAAAAATATCAGTTTTATTTTCTTGATTCTCATCTGAAAAATAAAATTTTTCTATACTACTTACGCAATCTAAATAAACATTTGTTTTTGTAGGAACCAAATCTAATTTCAAAAATCTTGAAAAAATACTAAAAATTGATTGATCATGTCTTGCCCATCCAAAACCATATCGTGCTGATCCATCATCTTGAAAATTTTTTAGATCTTTTGTTAGTTCATAAATTGGTAAAACATAATTTTGATATAAAGCTTTACTTAAACCTTGAACCCCAGAAATAATTCCCTTGGATTGTGCAATCCAATTATTTTTTTTTGAATTCAAATTAAATATGTTTAAAACATGCTGTGTGCATAGATCTTTAATCTTAAATTCTTCATTCTTATTTAAAATAACGTTTTCTTGTGAGTCTAAATATTTGATATGCCAAGGCTGATCTTCGAGTAAAAAATAACCCTTTTTTTGGATGTAATAAAATAAATTATCTAACGGTTTTAAAATAATAGTTCCAGCATCAACATATAAAAAATAATCAAACATATCTAATGCCTGCTTAAAAACAACAGGTTTCCATGCATACCATCCTCTAGCTTTTTTGCCAAATTTATTAATATCAAATTTTTTTAAAATATCTGGATGAGTCTTTTCAACATCAAAAACTTCTACTTTATCAATCGTATTCAAATAATCTCGTTGTTTACCTGTTAAACCCAAATCAAAAACCGCAATTTTTTTGGTTTTATCAAAATTTGTTTTATGTATGCTTCCAATCAATTGAATTAAACAACCAAAAAAATCGCTATCACTAGCCGTACAGAAAAAAAGTTCATTCTTTAAGTCTGTAGGTCTTTTTTTAATTTTAGGAGTAAAATACAAAAAGTCATCGCATAAATTATTATCATTCAAAGATATTTTTTGAAGATCTAATCGTTTGAAACTCTCAGGTAAATAATTTAATTGATTATTATCCAAAATTAAAAACTTTAAGCTCCTCAACTCACCCATTTTGTTCGGAAGCTGCTTAAGTTTATTGTGGCTAATATCTAAAAAACATAACTTTTCTAAATACGAAATAGTTTCTGGAAGATATTTAATTTGATTATTTTTGGCATCTAATCTTATTAAATTTTTTAAATTCCAAATATTTGTTGGCAATTTTTTAATCTTATTATTTGAAACATTGAGTATTTTGATTTGTGATGCTTTGCAGAGTTCTTCAGGAATATTTTCTAAGCAATTATTTTGCAAATCAACTTGTTCTATTTGAGGTATTTGATCAAGAGTTACAGTTTTTAAAATGTATAAAATTCCATCAATTGAACTAAGATGCAAATTAGAAAGATTTAATTTACAATTTAAAATTTCAAGTTTTTTTGAATAAGCAACCTCTTTTAAATCAAGACTTAATACCTTTTTTCTATTATTTAAAATATCATGATCGTTATACATCAAAAAAAATTGTTTTCTTATAAAATCTTTTATCTCATTAGATATTTTTTTATTTTTTACAAAATATTCGTCTTTTCTTGGATCTTTAATTTTTTTAATATATTCACGAGCAAGAGCATGCGAAATCAACTTAAAATTAAATATGCAAGCCGCTTGAAACAAATCCCAAAACTCTTCTGGATAATTGGAAAATTTTAATTCTGATAAATGCTCTATAATCTGAAAACTATTTAATTTTGATTTAGCCAAATTTAATTCATGTTTATATTTTAATAATAAATCTAGTGATTGTTGATCGATAACATTTAGTTTTTCAATATCAACAAAACTAACAGACGATGGAATAGTTAATGAGCAATTATCGTCAGATAAAGTCACACGCGTAAAAGAACTTGTAAAATATAGAAAAATAAAAAATATAAAACTTGATAACTTTTTTATAATCATACCTTCTCCTTGAATTGCAAACTTTTTAAAGTATGGTAGCATCAAATTCAAATCAATTCTATCATACAAAGGAGAGTGTTTTTATGATTATAAAAAAAATATATACAATTATTATTATTCTATGTATTTATTTAATATTAAATTTAAATGCCACAAATAAAATGAAAACACTCGAAAAAAATATTTCAAATGAAATTGAAGATGATAAAAAAATTAAAAAGGCCGATTTAATTATTTTCTCATACGATAGGCCAATACAGTTATATGCTTTTTTAGAATCACTTAAAAAAACAAAAAACATTGATTATATCGGAGTAATATACAGAATAAGTGATTCAAAATATGAAGACGGATATAAAATAGTTAAAAACGATTTTAAAAATCTCAAATTTTTCAAGCAAGGCGAAAATCCATCAAAAGATTTTAAGCCATTATTATTAAAATTATTATTTAAACAATCAAATCAAGATTATTTCTTATTTGCAGTTGACGATATTATTGTTACAGATAAAGTTGATTTAAGTGAATGCATTAAATATATAGAAAAATACAAAGCCTTAGGATTTTTCTTACGTTTAGGCAAAAATATAACTTCTTGTTATACAATAAATCAAACATTTAATCTTCCAAAGTTAAAAGAAAAACAAAAAAATGTATTTAGTTGGCAATTTAAAGGTTCTCCTGGTGATTGGGGTCTTCCAGCTTCAACAGATATGACTATCTACAATAAAAATGATTTTAAAAATTTATTTTATACTCTTAACTATACCAATCCCAATAACTTTGAAGGATGTTGGATAAATTCAAGTGATCAAACAAAAAGTGGATTATGTTTTGAATCTTCAAAAATTGTTAACATCCCAATCAATATCGTTCAAGATATTAAATGGCATCGTTGCATGAATTTTTTACTTCCAAATGACTTACTCGAAATATTTTTAGATGGATATAAAATCGATATAGAAGATTTAATTACCACAATTAAAAATGCTAGAAACACAGCACCTCATATGGAATATATATATAAATTTATTAAACGGACTCCTCAGAACTCATAGTTTCATATTTTTTAAATTTTTTAGCACAAGCAAAAAAAAGAATTACAGCAAGACTACTTGTGATAAAACCAAAAATAAACGGTGCAGTACTATTAATTTTTTGCCACAAAATTCCTGCAACAATACTTGATAAAAGAGTTAAAAAACCAGTTAAAGTATAAAACATTCCTAAGGCTGTTCCTCGAGTAGTTTTGGACGAAAGATCGGCAACATACGTTCTTTGATTTGTTTCAATCGATGCATATGCCATTCCATACAAAATAAAAAGAAAAATAAACATAGGTAATGTTTTTGCAAAAATAAAACCTAAACATATTAATGAAAATAAAAAGTAACCCAAATTTATAATTCTTTTTCGTCCAATTTTATCGTAAAATATGCCGACAGGAATAGCAAAAAGCGCATAAAAAATATTATACAAAATATATAAAAATATTGGAATCGCAGTTGAAGATAGTTTTTCAGGAAAAGCTTGTTGTGTTTTTAAAATTAAAAACATATAACTAAAATTTGAAAAAGAAAAAAGTCCCGAAATAACTAAAAAAAGTTTTAAGGATTTAGAAAATTTTGAAAATCCAATCTTGGGTAACTTTTTCTCATTATTTACCTTTTTCTCTTTAACAAAATAAAGAGGGATCAATGATGTAAATGCTATTATTGCAGCAATTGTAATAATTTTTCTGTATTCAAATTTAAAAATCCAAAATAATAAAAAAACTAAAATAGAACCTAAAATTGCTCCCGATGTATCTAATGTTTTATGAAATCCAAAAACCTTACCTCTTTTTTTTGCATATCGCGCCAAAAGAGCATCTCTTGGAGCATCTCGCATGCCTTTTCCTGTTCGTTCTAAGCTTGAAAAAAGCATTAATTGTGGCCATGTTAAACTCATTGCAGTAAGAGTTTTAAAAACTGCAGAGGTAAAATAACCAGTTTGGACAAAAATTTTTATTTTTCCTGTTTTATCAGATAAATATCCACTCAAAACTTTAAGAATATTTGCGATGCTATCACGTAATCCTCCAATGATTCCTACAATTATTTCTGATCCACCCAAATATTTTATAAAAAATGGCAAAATTGGTGTAATCATTTCACTACTTAAATCATTTATAAGACTTGCAATTCCAAGTAAAACAACATTAAAATTCATACCAAAAAAATTTCTTTTTTTTCTCATTGTTTATCTTTCTTAATGTTAAATTGTTGATAAATAAATTAGCTAAAAAAAGAATCTTAATCATTTTTTATATCTGATTATTTAGCACATATATATTGCAAATATTAACCTATTTAATCAGTTATTTTCTAGAAATCAGTTGAAGACTTATTTTTTTATTATATAGATTCACGAATAATCCACATTTATATATACAAATCATCCGTAAAAATTTTAATACTCAACCCCAAAATCAAAAATAATTCTACTAAACTTTATTTCTATTTTGAAATAATGTAATCGCAAAAAATAAAAAAGCTTAAATAATCAAAAGTTAAATTATTTAAGCTTTTTTATTCCTTTATTTTGCCAATAATTAGACACTTGATCATTAGAACCAGTAATACATATTAAGCCTTCTCTTTCATGTACAATTTCTTGCGCACAATTAAAAGCTTTATCTAAAGATGAAAAAAATTTGGATTTAATTCCCATTTCTTTGGCTAACAAAAATAAATCATTCACATTTTGACTTTCATTATCATTTTCAAGTGGAACAAAAAATACTTGTCCGCTAACTTTTTTAAATAAATATCTTATAAGTTTTAACACTTCCTTTGCTTCAACAAATTTACTTAAACCAATTATTAAAACCAATCCTCTTAATGGATGTTGATAATGCAATAATCTAATTCCCAAAAATAAATTTGTAAAAGCATCTAAATTATCCGCACAATCCAATAATACAGCAGGTTTCTCTTTATCCAATAATTCAAAACGACCTTTTAACAAATTGAATTGTTCATTCCAAAAAGTTTTTAATGTTTTAATTGGATTTAATTCTGCTTGACGTTTTAATTCCAATGTTGGACGTCCTCGTTGTCCTTTTTGTGTTGCAAGCAAATTGCCTTTTAAAAATGGTGAGAATTTGCCCTTTATATCTTCAATATATATTTGTGCAATTCTTTCACCTAAAGAAGCAGCTCTTCCGTAAAGTTGTTCATATATGTAAGGCAAGCTTGCTAATTTTCTTATAGGCATTACCCATTTAGCATTACGTTCTTGTTCTATATAATTTTTCATTCTTTGAAGCCGAATTTTGCTTTGTTCAGCAGAAATAAACCAACTATTTGGACGTGAAATCTCAAGCATATGATCTGTTATTTGTTCAAGATCATTTCCTAAAATTTCAGAATGATCCTGCGCAACTCTAGTAACTACAGAAATTATAGGATTACAAAAATTAGTAGCATCATACTTACCACCCAAACCAACTTCCAAAAAAACAAAATCAACATTTTTAGATTTAAAATACAAAAGCGAAGCAATAATTAAAATTTCAAAGGTAGTAGCATTTATATCATTTAATTCAACAACATTAATTACTTTATTTAATGAATCTGTAAATTCTTTATTAGATATTGCTTCACCATCAATCGAAATCTGTTCATTATAATTTAAAAAATTCGATGAATATAAAGAGCCAATCTTAACACCCTCTTCTTGTAATACTTTGGACGCAAAATGTATAGTTAAACTTTTTCCATTTGTTCCTCCAACCAAAGCTATATCTAATTGAGAAGATATATCATTAAAAATATTATTAAGCTTGATCATTCTAGAAAGAACATTTTTATCATAATCCATATATCTTCTAGCTGCCAAATAATCTACAATTTCAGAATAACTTTTTTCTTTGATAATATCTTTTTGAAAATTTTTATTATTAACTTTTTGCATATCCATTTCTTATCCTTAATTTCGTATTGCACAATAAAATAGAATCTAAAACATTTACTTTTTAAAACACAGTTATTTTTAAATTCTATTTGTGCTTCTTGACTTAAATTAAAAAAAATTTAATATCAACTTTAAATTTAAAAGCTTATCAAATTCAATCTAATTTATATTAGTGATATTGTCAAAAGCCTAAAAATGCTAAAAAATACTAATACTATTAAAAAAAACAAACAATATGAATGCAAAAAACTCTTTTGGTCTGATTCCAAAACAATAAAAAAACTAAAAGATTCCTTACAAGAAGAGAATGTATCTATTACATCTACAGACACAATTTTAGGTTTCTTAGCGAAAATTTCTAAAAAAAGTTTCAATTTGCTGAATCAATTAAAAGGAAAAAGATCTAATAAGCCATATTTAATTTTAATAAATTCAAAAGACAAAATAACAAAATTTGTAAATCCTAAAAGTATTGATCATAAACTTCAATATTTGATTAATAAATGTTGGCCTGGACCTTTAACTATAATTTTTAAAGCAAAAAATGACTTACCTTCTTTTCTGGTTTCAAATGAACAAAAAATCGCAATAAGAAATCCAAATCATACCGAATTGCAAAGACTATTGAATTTTTTCGATGGTTTATTCTCATCTAGTGCAAATAAAAGCGGAAAAGAAATACCTAAAAAGATTTCAGAAATTGATAATGAGATTCTAAAAGATATAGAATATATTGTTACTGAACATGAAAATGATAATAATTTTGACAAAACTAAATATACAGATAAAATCTTGCCCTCAACTATAATAGATGCATCAATAAAAAATGAAATCAATATAATAAGAGAAGGTGCTTATACTATAAAAAAATTGAAAGAAATTTATGGTGAAAATATTAAAAAAAAAGACTGAGGAGAAAATAATAAGTTATTTTAGTAACAAAAAAAAATTATTATCAATTTACAATTTTATAAATCAATTCACCAAAATAACATTATTAACTCATTATAAGCCGGATGGTGATGGTATTTCTGGATGCGCAGCATTATCAAATTTTTTTAAAAAACTAAATAAGAAAATAGAAGTTATTTATCCAAATAAGCCCTTATTTCAATTCAAAAGAAATCCCGAAAATATTTTAATCAACATACATAAACAAATTCCAGAAATTTTAATAGTATTAGATACTGCTAATTATGAACGTTTTTATTATCCTAAAGAATTTTATAAGATACCAATTATTAATATTGATCATCATGTTAGTAATCATATTAAAGGAACTTATAATCTTGTTATTCCAAATGCTTCAAGTACCTGCGAAATTCTATACTTTCTTCTTCATTCTTGGAATAAAAAATTAATAGATAAACATATTGCAGAATGTTTGTTATTTGGAATTTTATATGATACACAAATTTTTCATACTCAATCAGTCTACCCACATACATTAAAAACTGCTGCTGAATTAATGGAATATGGTGCAAAACTATTTGAATTAAAAACAGAATTAATTAGCAATAAAAATCCTACAATTATAAAATTATGGGGTGAAACATTAACAAATGTTCATATTGAAAAAAAAGGCAAGGTCGCTTGGGCTGTAATAACTCAAAAAGATTTAAAAAAATATAATTTAAAATTATCTTCTTTAATTGGTTTTAATAATTTTTTATCACAACTTTCTAATGTTGATATCACCATATTTTTTTATCAAACAGAAAAAAAACAAACTAAAGTATCTCTAAGATCTAAAAAAGCAGATGTAAATAAATTAGCATCAAAATTTGGTGGCGGTGGTCATAAAAATGCTGCCGGCATCTTAAGTGATCAATCAATTTCTAAATTGGCTCCCAAAATAATACAAGCTATAAAAATTTAATTAAAAACTCATTTTCTTCGAAACTTTTTTTCTATTTCAAATTTACTTAAAAACCAAGTTGTTGGTCGTCCGTGTGCACAAATAAATCGATTATCTGTTTGTTGTAAATCATTAATCAATTTAGTCATTTGCTCAATATTTAAAACATCTCCAGCTTTAACAGCCATCTTACATGATAACTGTGAATGCATATGCTCATTTAATTTCTTACGAAAAATTTCATATTCCAAATTTTCATTTTCTTCAATAAAATTAATAATTTCCAAAATTAAATCTTTTAAATATTGATTTAGAATATTAGGAGGTGAAGTTTTAATCACAACTTCATCATCACCTATTTGATCTATCTCTATTCCTTGGTTATTTAAAAATTTTTTTTCCCTTAAAATCATCTTTACCTGATCTACATTAAGTTTCATAGTCTCAGGAAACAATAACCGCGTACCTTGTTTTTTTTCAAAATTGTTTAAAAATTTTTCATATAAAATTCGCTCATGTGCAGCATGCTGATCTACTAGTAACAATCCATTATTTTTTTCAATTAAAATATAAGTATTTAAAAATTGTCCAATAATTTTATTATTAATATTTTCTTCATCTTTTTCGACGTCATATGAGCTAGTTTTATTAGCAAATTTTATCTTTTCCCAAAAAACCAAATTAACAGGTGAGCATTTATCAACTTCATTTTCAAACTTTTCTCCATTACAACTGTGATTAAAATCTTTTGCAGAAAAAATCGGATCATTCATTTTTTGCGTATCAAAATCTAAAGTACTTTGATTTTTTACAATATTTGAAAAACTTTTCATTGAATTAGATTGAATAGAATTATCTTTTGGCAAAAATAAATTATTTTTTTGCGTAAAAATTTCTTTTTTTAAATTTAATTGATTACTCAAATTAATTTCCAATGTTTCTTTAATTAATCTTTGTAAATTTAATTCAATTGTGGTTGGCTTTGAAAATTTTATTTCTTCTTTCCTGGGATGCACATTAATATCAATATCTGTATTCTGTAAATTTAAAAAAATAAACGCCGCAGGAAACCTTGCCGGTGGTAAAACATTTAAATATCCCTTTAACAAAGCCTTACTTAATTCTTTATTTTTTACCCACCTATTATTTACAAAAAAGAAAATTTGATGTCTTCCGTATCTCCAAAAATTATGATTCGAAATATATCCAGTGATCTTTAAATTATTATCAACCTTTTTTAAAGCAACTAAATTTTGAGAAAAGTTATGCCCCCAAAGTTGACTAATTCTATTTTTCAAATCTTCAACCGCAGGAATATTAAAAACAAGCTTATTATCGCGAAATAATTTAAAATTTACATTTAAATTATCTAAACAAAATGCATAAAAAATATTCAATATTTGATTCCATTCCGTTTCATCTTGTTTTAAAAATTTTTTACGAGCTGGCGTATTAAAAAAAAGATCTTTAATTTGCAAATCAGAACCAACAGGACAAGAAACTTTTTCTTCGTTTAAGAAAACACCTGATTCATATTGAAATTTTACACCAAGTTCATCCTGGTTAGTTTTTGTTATTAATTCAACTCTACTTATTGCAGATATACTAGCTAAAGCTTCACCTCGAAATCCAAAAGTAATAATTTTTTCAAGATCATTTATAGACGAAATTTTACTCGTAGCATGTGTCTTAAAGCACATTTTTGCATCATGAAAATTCATGCCTTCGCCATTATCAATGATCCTAATCAATTTTTTTCCTGCTTTCTCTATGTACAAAGAAACATTTGTAGAATTTGCATCAATAGAATTTTCAATGATTTCTTTAACAACACTAGAAGGTCGTTCAACAACTTCTCCAGCCGATATTTTTTGTGCTTCTTGTTTTGGCAATATTTTAATTTTATTCATAGCTAAAAAATGAAACTAATTTTAATTATCCAATCGATATGCTTCTTTTATTTGCTAAAAGTTTTGCCTCCAAAGCTTTTTCTTTTTTTGTTTTAATTTTTTTAAACAAACCCGGACGTCCTGCAATTTTTATGACTGTATTTACTGGCTGATTTTGAGTTCCCAAAAAAATTATCTCATCTTTATCCATATTAAATACAGCTTGCTCACATTGCGTCAAAATTGGGATATCTTTAGGGTTATTTTTAACTTGTTCAATTTTTACATTACCCAAAAGTTTGCATTTTTTTTCTCGAAAAAATAATTCTGCCATATCTGATCGAACTATACGATTAGTACTTTGAATAAAAACATTTTTTCTAAAAACAACCCTCTTTAAATGTGAAAAATCTTCATGCATTTTTTGTTTGTTTTTTTCATTTTTCTCATCATCACTTTTTATATTCTGATTTTTTTTATCAAAATCATTTCTAACATTTGTTATATCTAACTCAATCTCAAGTTCTTCAGATTTGATTTTACTACCATCTGCAAATGTTACATTAACATCATCAATGTAAGTAAAAATAAATCTCTTAGGCTGTTTTTTGTCTCCCCTACATATGGCTTTTTTACTTACTATAGTTATTTTTGAAAAAGGATTTGTATAAATTTTATTTAAAAAAAATAATGAAAATACAATAATTAAAATACTATTTTTCATAAATTATGTAGAAGGTCTAAACATCTTTATAAACTGTGGAAACCATCCTATAAAATACCATAAATTAGAAGATATTCCCCCTATTGCCATCCATTTAAAAATATAATGTACTTCACGTAATATTTCTTTAAATTCTCCAGAATTTAATATACCTTTTATAATCATTGTAATAACAATCATAGCAACAGCGATAATCGCGGACGGTGAAGATAGATTTAAAAGTATTTTGCAAATAGTTGTTTTAAAATTAAATTGATCGTTATTTACATTGCGAATCATCTCCATTAAACTAATTACCTTAAATTTATCGTCTTTATCTTCAATTTTTTCTATCACTGAATTCTGTTTTTCTTCAAAATCTTTAAAAACTGTTTTTTCATTTTTTACTTTTAATTCTTTGATAACAGAATCAACCTCATGTGACAATTTCTCGATCTGATGCATAGGAATTGGTAATTCAACGCTAGCTAATATTGTTAAAAACAAACAATGAATCAAAAATAAATAAGAAACAAACGATTTAAAAAAAGACATATCTTCCTAACCTTAAACCCATAATTTTCTTGGGCCAAACATAAGTCAAAATAACAACGAAAAAAATCCGTTCTAATTGATGTTTTTTTTGAGATTTTTTTAAGTTGCAAACTTTATCACAAAATATTTATATGGTAAAGAATAAAAAAGTATCTAATAAAAAACTTATCTTTTTATCAATTTTTTTGAGATATTTTTTTTACAAAATAAAGTTAGGATGTTAATGAAAAAAAAAATAACTGATAAACATAATAATCACATTAAAAAACTACCCCAAAAAAAGAAAAAATTTGGACAACATTTTTTACGTAAACAATCTGTAGTAGATCATATGATTGAAAAAGTAAAAATAAATTCCAAAATTCGAATTATTGAAATTGGTTGTGGTGATGGTTTTTTAACTCAAGCGATTTTAAATCAAACAAATTGCAAAGAATTAATTAGCTATGAAATAGATCCTCAATGGGCAGAATTTGTTAAAAATAAAATAACAGACCCGAGACTTACAATAAAACAAAAAAACATTCTAGAAATTGATTTTAAAAAATTAGAAAGTAAAAAACCGTGGGTAATACTTTCTAACCTTCCATATCAAATTACATTTCCAATATTTTTTTTAATACAAAAACACAAAACAATTTTTAATGAAGGTGTTGTTATGATTCAAGAAGAAGTTGCACAAAAAATTGTTGCTACTAAAGGAAAATCATATAATACAACGTCTCTATTTTTACAGTATCATTTTGAGCTTGAATTAATGGAAAAAATTGAACCTCAAGCATTTGTTCCTAAACCCAAAGTTTTTTCTAGACTTTTATATTTTAAACCAAAATTAAAAACAATTTTAATTAAAAAAGAAGAAGAATTTTGGAAATTTGTAAAATTATGCTTTTCTTCTCCAAGAAGAACAATAAAAAATAATTTAAAACAAACTCACTATAATTTAGAAAAAATACCTGAGCCCATATTAAAAAAACGCGCACAACAATTAAGGTTTAAAGACTTTTTTAACTTATGGAATAAAATTATATATGATGAATAAAAAATTTATCCTCATTTAATAAGGAAAATAATGAAAGCTTTAAATGAAAAAATTAATTTCTTAAAAAACAAAGCTTTAAATTTACGAATTGATTCAATCCGTGCAACTACCGCAAGCCAATCAGGTCACCCAACCTCATGTCTTTCAGCTGCAGATATTATTGCTGCAATATTTTTTAATTTTTTAAAATATGATATTGAAAATCCAAACAATCCAAATAACGATAGGTTTATTTTATCAAAAGGCCATGCAATCCCAGTAGTTTACGCTGCATGGAAACATTTGGGTATTATAAATGACAAAGAACTTTTAAAATTACGTGAATTTGATTCCGAATTAGAAGGACATCCAACTCCAAGATTTAAATATAATGAAGCAGCAACAGGATCATTGGGACAAGGATTAGCTATTGGCGCAGGAATGGCAATAAACGCAAAAAAAGAAAACCTAAATTACAAAACTTACATAATGATGGGCGATGGCGAATTGTCAGAGGGATCCATTTGGGAAGCTGCTGAATTGGCATCTCATTATAAATTAAATAATCTGATTGGTATAATTGATTGTAATAGGCTAGGACAGTCAGGTGAAAGCATTAACGATCACAATACAAAAAAATATGCAGCTAAATTTAATGTTTTTGGATGGCAAACACATATAATCGATGGACATAATATTGAAGAAATAGTTACAACTTTGCAAACCATATTAAATAATAATACATATAAACCAACCGCTATAATTGCAAAAACATATAAAGGTTACGGCTTATATGACATTGAAGATAAAAATGGATTTCACGGAAAACCATTTAAAATTGAAGAATTAGACAAAATTTTAAATCAATTAAACCAAAGATTTAAACAAGCAGCAAAATATAAAAATAAAACACAATATATGCCTTTAAAACCAAATTCTCACGCTAGTATTCAAAAACATTCATTTACCAATTTAGATATTGAAAATGATCCAAATACATCTTTTTTTGATTTAGATAAAAAAATAGCAACCCGTAAAGCTTTCGGTTTCGCCTTAGCTAGTTTAGGAAAAAAAAATAAAAATATTTTTACCATTGATGGTGATGTAAAAAATTCAACCTATACTGAAAATTTTGAAAAACAAGTCCCTGAAAATTTCATTGAATGTTTTATTGCTGAACAAGCCATGATTGGAATTGCAACCGGTCTTGTATTGAGAAATAAAATTCCTTTTGCAGCAACTTTTGGTGCTTTTTTAACACGAGCACATGATCAAATAAGAATGGCAGGTATAGGTAAAAATGCATTAAGATTATGTGGTTCTCATTGCGGAGTCTCTATAGGAGAAGATGGTCCTTCTCAAATGGCACTAGAAGATATATCAATGATGCGTAGTATACCAAATTCAATAGTATTATATCCAAGTGATGGCATTAGTGCATATAAACTTACACAATTAATGTCAAATTATAATCAAGGAATCTCTTATATAAGAACAACCCGACCAGCAACTCCAAATTTATATAAAAAAAATGAAATTTTTGAAATAGGAAAATGTAAAATTATAAAAAAAAGCAAAACTGATAAAGTTTGCGTAATAGCCGCGGGAATAACTCTACATGAAAGTTTAAAAGCTTATGAAGAATTAAAAAAACAAAATATTTATATTTCTATCATTGATCTGTATTGCATCAAACCTCTCGATGTTGAAATAATTGAAAAAACAGCTATACAATCTAATAAAAAAATTATTACCGTTGAAGATCATTATCCTCAAGGAGGAATTGGAGAAGCAATTTCTGGCGTAATTAACAATCAAACAATACAAATAGAACATTTAGCAGTTAACAAAATGCCCCGTTCAGGAAAACCTGAAGAACTTTTAGCTTATGAACAAATTAATGCAAAAGCTATAATAAATAAAATTTTAAAATTTATTTAATGCTAAACAATCACCTCTTTTAATTTCAATCTCAGGACAAATATTTTCTTTTTTTATTAGGCATGATTTTTTATGCAATAATACTGTATTAAAAAAATCAAGGATACAAGCATTGATAATTTTTATTGCTTTAATAGGTTCTATTGAACCGAAACCAAAATTAAAATATCTAAAAAATAAAGAAAAACTTCTAAATAAAGGAAAATCACAAAAAGTATAATGCTCTGCTCCTTTCATAACAATGTAATAAGCATTTTTACCAATGTTATGACAAAGCTCTGGAATATCCTTTGAAAAAATTTTTTTAATTACTTGTTCATCTTCTCGAGTCATTTTGCGATAATTTAATTCACTTTTAGTTAAATCTCTTTTAGTCATTTTTAACGATTCTTCAGCTAAAATAAACATAAAAGGTTTATTAAATGCTTTTTTTGAATCTTTTCCAAATAGCGGACCATCCATACTAATTCCAGCCTTGACTCTTGAATCTAACCTGCAAATTTGCGCTGTTGTCGCACCTCCCATTGAATGACCAAACATTCCAATTTTAGATAAATCCAAATGATTATTAAACTTTTTTTTAACATCTGAGTTATTCAATTTTTCTAATTCATCTAATACAAAAATAGTATCTTTTATCCAATCATTTATAGAATTTTCTAAATACCTTATCTCACCAATCTCCCAATCATTACTCAATGGAATTATTCTTCCATCCGGAAAAACTGTAACACTACAATCATAAGTATGATTTATGCCTACAACAACATATCCATGACTTGCCAGTTCTTCAAGTTGAGTAGTATTAAAATTACTTAAACTTGCAAATCCATGTGAAAAAATTAACACTGGAAATTTTTGTTGTTTACATGATAATGTAGCTTCAGGAATAGAATGAGTAACAATTCCTGTTAAAAAATAATCAAATAAAACTCGTGGTAAATAATAAGAACAAGTATTACGCGCAGAATCACGCAGCACAGGTAAAATATCAAATATGTATGGTGATTTTAACTCTATTTTTTCATCTGAAGGATACCAAATCTGTACTAAAAGCTCTCTTGGCTCTTTTTTATCTACTAAATGAGATTCTAACCTTTTAAAATCTTTAAAATGGTACAACGTCGTCCCTACAGAATAACTACCTGTTGGTTTTGGTAATTCACAAATTGTATTAATTCGCCACCAAATTAAAAATAAAATTAAAAATAAAGGTAAAAATCTTTTTAGATAAAAAGAAAAATTTTTTGTCTTTATATTTATGAAAGACATTTCTAATAAACCTCAATAAAGCTTTAAGGTTACAAACTAACCAAAAAAATAATAGCACTCTTATACAAAAAAATAAAACTAAAAAAGCAAAAAAGTAGGTTGACAAAAAACCGATTATCTTGAATTATTAACAACCTAATATATTCTATTTAATTCATTTTTATAATAAAAATAGGGAGATTTTTTTATGTCAGCATCACGTAAAAATCTACTAGCGCATATTGTTTGGTTTTTTGCATTTTTTTTTACAAATTCATATGGCGAAGGTATAAAACTAGATTTAATCGATACAGAGCAAATAAAGGAAGCTTTACCATTTTTAGTTGAAAAAATTGATTTATATCAAAAATTTCAAGAAAGAATAAAAAAGGGAAGAGCTTTAGAATTTAAAAAGGGCGATTTTGAAGGTTATTTCGGCGGAATGTCAAGAATAGAATATTACATGTATTCTCATTTAAGTTTTCTGAATCATAAAATTCCAGATCAACTTGGAGTCTTCAAACAAACAGCCGATCTAATACTTGATCTTATATATGGAAAAAATAAATATGGACATAAAGCCTTTGAATTTTATTTTGACTTAAGAAGTAAAAGCAAATGGGGAGTTTTAGGTGCATATAGAAATACATCAAGCGCAGAGGTTAAATTGGAAAATCTTTCATTAGGAAAACATGAACATAAAAGTAGTAGACCAATACCTTGGTTTAAAGATATATGGATGCAATTTAGTTTTAATTCAGCATTTAAGTTAAAATCAAAAAATCTACATTATTTAAAATTAGGGTGGTTTCCTTTTCAGTTGGGAAGAGGAATCGCGTTAGGAAGTTCTTATGCACTAATTTATGAAGGCCTTGGAGCTTATAGTTATATTGCAGATTCATCAGCACCAGGTATAAATATAAATGGAGAAATATTAAAAGATAAATTATTTTATGATTTGTATTATGCAAAGTTTGAAGACAAAAGTGATTCTGTATCAAATACTTATCTAAATACAGCTAGAAAAAATCAATTAGGACGTGAAAAGAGGCCATGGAGGGGAGAAGCAAAAGATGATGATCTTGTCGCCGCACGTTTAAAATGGACTGCCTTAAATAATTCTAATAATGGTAAATTGGAATTCGAACCATACATTTTTTATAATGAAGCATCTGATCAAAGAATAGAATTTCCAGATGATTCAAAACTAGTATTGGGTTCATATGGGCTTATGGCTGAATATAAAAATGGAAATTTTGAACTTGGTGGTGATATTGCATTCAACTATGGACATGAATATCTTTATGGTTTAGATAGAAATAAAATAATATTAAAATTATATGATAATTCAAATCCAATACCACAACCGGATCAAATATTAAATGATGGAAGAGGAGCAATGTATCAAGCATACAACTATGTTATATATGCAAATTCACGAAACGCTCCCGTCAATCAATACACTACAGCCGCAGCTGCTGCAAATAAAGAATTAGCTCCAGGAATAACTTATCCTAATGCAGGACATGGTGAAAATCTTTTAACAAATAAATCTGGCAGAATTCGACCAGCCCACAGAATAAATTTAAGAGGATGGATGGGAACAATTGATACATCTTATGATTTTTCTAAATATAATTTTAAAATAGCACTTGGATTAATGTTTGCATCAGGAGATACTGATCCACATGATTCCAAAGAGGAATATAATAAAACATATCACGGATTTATTGGTTTACATGAACTTTATAACGGAAAAAGAGTTAAAAGTGCACTATTGGCAGGGGAACGTGAAATTAGAAAACCTTTAAGTTTAAAATATGATCGGTATGAAGATCCTAATTACGTTGACCCAAATAAAGCCGGATATTACGCAAAAGTGGCAACAACATTTACCGATTTAGTATCCATTGGAACAGGTTTTACATGGTATCCTAAAAAATTAAATTTTAATTCAAATGTTTTACTTTTCTGGAAAGATGATGACTCCGCAAAATATATTTTAGATACAAATAATGTCAATAATAGCCATACTTCATCTGCTGATAATAAAGCAAGCAAATTTTTAGGAACAGAATTCAATATAATATTTAATTATCAGCTCTTACGAAATTTAAATTTTGGCGGTGTATTTGCATTATTTTTCCCAGGCACATTTTTTAAAGATATAAAAGGTGTCCCTTTTAGATATGATTATTATCGCGCAAATCTTATGGGGACAGGCGCAAATCCAGCTGACTATAGAATTAGTGATGATACTGCAATGTTTATTGATGCTTCATTAACTTATAAGTTCTAATCAAGACCAATAAATATAAGAGGACATATTATTTTTATATATCCTCTTATATTACTTTAAATTTTATATAATTCTGATAAAGCCTGTAAAGGATCCGATTTTGAAAAAATAGCTGAGGCTATTCCAAATTGATCTACTCCTAATTTATTTAATTTTACAATATTATCAGGTCCTATTCCACCGTCCATGGCTATAGTAAAAAACAAACCATGATCAGTTCTTTTATTTTTTAAAGGTTCAATTTTATTAACTACGGATTCAATAAATTTTTGTCCCGAAAAACCTGGTTCTACAGACATAATTAATACATGATCAAGATATTTTATATATTTAAAAATCGATGCAATTTCTGTTCTTGGATTAACAGCAACACCAACCTTACATTTTAAATTAGATTTTATTCGCTCAATAAAATTAATAACTAATTCAGGTAAATCAAAAATTTCAGCATGAAAAATAAAACAATCATTTGATCTCAAAGTCAATCTATTCACCCAGTTGGATGGATTTTCAACCATTAAATGTATATGTAAGGGTAAGCCCGTAATCGCTCCAATAGCATTAACAAACATTGGACCCCAAGTAAGATTCGGAACAAAATGATCATCCATCACATCTATATGAAAACCATCACAATGCCCATCAAAATCTATAATTGTTTTTTCTAAATTCAGAATATTTGAAGAAATAAGTGAAGGTAAAATCTCCATTTCAATTCTCCTTAAATTTTAATAGTTGATTTGCTGGCCCATTTTAACTTCGGTTTCTAATCCTTGCATAGAATTATTTACAAAAACTTCTTTAGGTTTTAATAATCCCTTTTTTATTAAAACAACAATGCTCGAGCCTCCAAATTCGAAATATCCGATTTCATCTCCCTTTTGGTTTTCCTGGTTAAAAAAAGATGTATAAACAATTTTGCCAACGAACATTGCACCCACAACGACAAAAAGAATTTTCCCTAAATGCGTTTTTTCTAAAACAATCAAATCTCTTTTATTTTCTATTAATGGTTGAATTCCAGCCCTATAAACAATTGGATTTACAGATTCTAAAATACCATTAATATTTTTAGGTTTTTTAGGTAAACAATCAATTGGAAAATGAAATCGATGGTAATCATATGGAGCCAGCCTAAAAATCATCATTAAACAATTTTGATATTCTTCAGCTAAATTATCATTTTGCAAAAAATACTTCAAATTAAAATTTTGATTTTTAATAAAAAACTGGCTATTCATTTTTAATTCTTGAAGAATTAATAATTTACTATCAGTAGGTGATATAAAAATATTTTCACCTGCTGCAATCTCTCTAGTGTTTGGTTTTAATTTTCTTATAAAGAAATCATTAAACGAACTAAATTCAGATACATCTTTTAGAAACTCATTTGAATCAATTTCATGTTTTTTTATAAATGACTTGATCTTTCTTTTGCTCAAGGAAGATTTTTGATAATAACTATAAACTATTGCAATATATTTATTATTAAATAAATATCGCAAAAAACGTCCCAAAAAATTTTGGTACAAAAATTTTAATAAAGTAAAAGATTCAACCTTTTCGCAAGTTAATTTTCCAGATATAGAATAATAACAAACTCTTTTATTTCGCATCCTTATCTATTCTTTCATTTTCATACAAAAATTTATTTGAATTACAAGAATTCTCATGTTTGCAGCTTTCATCATACAAAATTAATTTCAAGCTTCTTTCACATAAATAAGCAAGCAATTCTTTAAGCTTTTCATGTAAATATTCTTGTAAACATAATAAAATACTTGAAATAATACTTTGAAAAAGTTTATTTGTTAAAATTTTTTGACCAATCCAATGAACTTTCAATATCTCACCTTCAATTTCTTCAATTGGTGGATCAATTGTTTGGGAAGCCATGTTAAAAACTGTACCAAATAATTCTAAAACACCTTGTTTTTTCTTTTTACCAGTAATTTTTCCTAGTTGACTACATGCATAAGATAACGTTTGAAAAATAGTTGCCGCTATTTGTTTTTTTCTACGTTTTCTCGCGGGGTTAGATTTTGTTTGATCATATATAATTAATTTTTGTTTAATTTCTGAAATATAATTATCAATCTTTTCGTTTAAATGATACGTTAATGCTAAAAAAAAATCTCTAATAAAAGATTCTGAGACCTTTTTATCCTCCAATTTAATTAAATTTTCCACATAATCTCTTTTAGAAATATAATCATCAATCACTTGCATTTTTTTTAATAACTCAAAATCTTTATCTGGAATAAAATTACTAACTTTATCTAAATCTATTTTAGAAACAAAATTACACACAGTATCACAAAAAGCTGATCTTAATATTAATTTATCATTAGAAGAAACTGTTTCAAAGTTATTAAAAGATGAAATATTATTAACCAATGGTGAAAGATCCTGAAAAAAATAAATTACCTCGTCATCTTCTAAACCAACAATATCTCGGTCTAACAAAACTTGTCTTACATCTAAATACATTAAATCAATTATATTTAATACATCTTCTTCAGTCTTGATTAAATCCAACGTATGCTGCGATTCATCTGTATTAAATAATTTCATAGTATCTATCATACCTTTGCGTGTATTCAAATACTTATTAATGCAATACGAATTATTGAAAAAAATAATTAAACAAATTAATAAAAATTTATTCATATTTCTCCCTACATAATTATTGATTAAATACATTATTTTAAAATATAAAAAAATGTTATTTAATTTTTCAATAATATGTATCCCCAAAACCATATATAGGCCAACATCGTGAAAAATCTAAATGATAATCTTCCATTTCTTGATGATTAACTAAAAAAATAAGATTTTTTACCCCCAAATCCGAGTAGCTAATAGTTTTCAACAAACTTTCCATAAAATTACTTTTTTTGAAAATAGACCATTCTTGATCTAAAAAAGATTTATTAAAAGAAAGGTAAACTGTTTGCAAATCATCTGCAAACGCAACAGTTTCTAAATAATATGGTTTATCTACCAATCGTTCTTCACGCAAAAATACAAACCAATTATTTATCAAATGTTTTAAATTTTCTGATTTATTTTCGATCCACAATAAATCAACATTTTCCTCCAAAAATCTTTCATCTTTGTAATAAAAAAATTTTACTTTTTTATGTAATTCAGTGGCCGAATCAACAACAAACTTAACATTTTCCAAATTACTCGCAAACGGCCATTGAATTATAATCCAACTTTTTTGAATAATAAAAAAAATTATACCTATAAAAAAACAAATTATAATTGGTAGAAATAAAAATGTTTTTTTAAATGACAACATTTTTTTAAAAACCAAGTTTTTTTAAATCAATCTTTCCACTATTTTCTTTACGAATTGAATCTTCATCCATATGAAATGTAGAAAATTCTATAATTTCTGAATTTTGAATACCGGTAAATCGATGCCACATCCCAACTTTGATATGTTTTATGTCACCTCGCGTCATTAATCTAGATTCTTTTTTACCATCAAATTCTGTTTCTAATAAAACCTTACCAGATAAAATATAAAATGTTTCATCTTTGATATTATGTTTATGCATAGAACAACGTGTTCCTTGTTTCAAAACTAATTTTTTACCACAATATTTTGAATTATTAACAATCCATTCTTCATGTCCCCAGATTTTTTCAACAAAATTTATTAATTGATCAGTTTTTACATCAGCAACATTTTTTTTATTTTTTAATTTATCCAACACCTAAAAAACTCCTAAATACAAAATTTAATTCATTCATTATAACTTAAAAAAGTATAATGTTTTGTTAATAAAAATCTAATAGCATTATAAAATAAAAACGTTGAAAGTTTTTATACTAAAAAATTTTTTAAAAGGAGAATATAAATATGTCAAAAAAAGAAATATTACTTGGGGCCCATGTATCAATCGCAGGTGGAATATATAAAGCAATAACACGCGGTGAAGAAATAGGTGCAACAGTAATACAAATATTTACAAAAAGTAGTCGATCATGGACTGCAAAAAAATTAACATCTAATGAAATTCAAAAATTTAAAGATAACTGGAAGAACTCAAAAAAAATCCAACAAGTAGTTGCTCATACTTCTTACTTAATAAATTTAGCTGCAAAAAATCACTCTCTAGAAAAAAAATCTATAAAATCATTAAGCCTAGAACTTAAACGATGTGAAGAACTTGGTATTCCATATTTAGTACTACATCCAGGTTCTTTAGTTGGGCAAACAGAAGAAGAAGGAATTAAAAAAATATCACAAAATTTAGATTCAATTTTGAAAAATTCAAAGGGAAAAACGTCAATTGTTTTAGAAACAACAGCAGGGCAGGGCACATCAATTGGTCATACATTTGAGCAATTGAAAAAAATTCGCTTAGCATGCAAAGAAAAAAACAAAGTTGGTGTTTGTATTGATACATGTCATATTTTCGCCGCCGGATATGATATTTCTACTAAGAAGGGCTATCATAAAGTTATGAAAAAATTTGAAAAAATCTTAGGCAAAAAAGTTTTGAAAGTGATTCACCTTAACGATTCTAAAGGCGATCTTGGGTCAAAAATCGATAGACATGCAAATATAGGCAAAGGAAAAATTCCTAAACAAACATTCAGTTTGATCATGAACGATAAAAGATTTTTTACAATTCCCAAAATTTTAGAAACTCCAGTTCAGCAAGAAAAAGATTTTGTTAATGAAATAAAATTATTAAAAAAAATGATCATTGATTAAATTAATCATTTTTTAAAATTTTAAAGCAACCCAATCCAATTCTATTAACACAAACTCGGAATGATAATAAATTCTTTTAAAATTAATGTTTTTTTAAAAAAATAAAATAAAACCATATTAGTAAAAATAAAATTCCCAAAATTATCAATAAATTGAAATTAATAAATTGAAATAAAAAAAGAATGGCACCTGCTGATAAAATTGAAGACATAATAATTGTAAAAATCAAAACTTGAATAATACTCCAGCCCTTATTTCTTAAATAAATTGCAAAATGATGTGGACTGCCCTTATAAAATGGAATACCTAAATAAGTTCTTATAATTACCAATGAAAAAACTTCTAATAATGGAATACCCAAAATAATTACAGGCGTATAATAAGCATTAAAAAAACAACTACTCCAGGGAAACAATAATGGAATAGCCGCTAAAAAACCACCAACATACATCGAGCCTGCATCCCCTAAATAAATTTTTGCAGGAGGTCTATTATAAAAAAAATAAACAAATAATGGTCCTAAAAAGGATAAAATTAAAATAGTAATCGAAGGTAAATTTAATATCAATGAAATAATCAAAAAAGAAACACCTGCAATAATTGCCAAAACCGTCGCCAAACCATCCATAACATCTACAAGATTAAATGCGTTAATAACTGAAAGCATCCAAAAACCCGATAAAAAAACATTAAAAATAACTACAAAAAAATTTGTCTTTAAAGAAAATCCACCCTTTAAAAAACAAATCACTGCTAATATCTGACCAAATAATTTTTGTAATGGCTTTAATATCTTCAAGTCATCAATTAAACCTACAAAAAGTAATAAACTGATGCCCAAAAATAACCACAAAATTTGGTTTTCAAAAGGATAAACTATAGATAATGTTGCAATAAATGGAATATAAATTGATACACCACCTAAATATGGAACCGCCTTTTGATGTTTTTTTATTTTGCCATCCGGAACATCCAAAATGTTAAATTTGAAAGCTGTTTTTATTAAAACGGGAATAAGATAAATAGCCAGCAAAGTAGAAAAAATAAAAGAAAAAAAATATCGCAATAAAATATAATCCATTACCATCTCTCATAATTATTTCAACCTTAGCTTACACCGTAACAAATCAAAAAAATTTTCAAAGTCATTTTTATTTAAAAACTTAAACCCAACTTTTAAAACATAAAACTGAATCTTTTTTTGTAAATCAATATCTTTGAAAAAACTCTTAACTTTTACCCAATCTTTCTGAGTAGTAATAATACCATCTAATTTAGATTCTTTTGCGGTTATGATAATCTTTAATAAATCATATTTGGTATAATGATAATGATCATCAAATTTTAGCACATCAACAACATTTAAAGACAACGACTTTATATCTTCATAAAAATATTTAAATGAACCAATACCTGCAAAAATTAAAAAACTTTTATTTTTTAATTTTTGAATTTTAACTTTATGAATATTTTCTAAATATAAACCTATTGGTATATGTTTTGCTAAAAAAATTTTTTGTTTATCAAAATCCTTCAATTTATTTTTTTTAAATTTTTCTAAATAAAAATTATCAACCCTATCTGAATGGGTAAAAATGATTGCATCAGCTCTCGAATAATCTTTCTCCCGTAAGTAACCAGCTGGTAAACAATGACCATTTTCAAATGGCTTTGTTGCATCAAGCAACAAAACCTCAAAATCCTTTTTTACATCAAAATTTTGATATGCATCATCTAATACAACATAATCTAAATTTATTTTATTCTTTAAAAGTTCACATGATTTGTCACGATTTTTACCCACACCAATAGGAATTTTTAAATTCGAAGCCAACATGTAAGCCTCATCTCCCGAAAAATCCGAATTGCAAAATACTTTTTTCCCATCACTTACTAAAAAACTATTTCCCGTTTTTTCATTTAAACCCTTATATCCACGCAAAACTATTGCTCCTATATAACTTTTTTGATTTTTTGCAGAATTATTTCTATTTTTTATATTTTGAATTAAAAATTGAACAAAAACCGATTTACCTGTGCCTCCAACAGAAAGATTTCCAACAGAAATAACTTTAAGAGTAAATTTTTTATTTTTTCCAAATTTTTTCTTATATATTAAAATAATGAAAAAAATTAATTTATATAATTGTTCTAATATACAAAGAAAAAAAAATACAAGCCACTTTACCAAAAAAAAGCTTGCATCTTTTGTTTTAATTAAAAATTTACCAAACATTTATTAATCTTGAATAATATATATAAAATTAGAATTTTTTAGAGTTTGATTTTATTCAGTACCCAAAACTTTTTCATATACTTCAACTATATCACCTTCTTGCCAATCATTAAATGCATCACAAACAAAAGCACACTCATATCCAGCATGCACTTCTTTTACAATTTTGCCTTCTCTCTGTAAACTCGTAATCATACCTTCACCAACAATTTGTCCACCTCTCCGACAAATAATTTTACTATTTCTAGTTACAATGCCTTCTTGAACAGCACAGCCTGCTATAATTCCTATCTTCTTGAAATCAAAAACTTTTTTAACAACAAGCTGACCAATCTTTTTCCAAGAAATCTCTACTTTTTTACGTTTTTCTAAGTTTTCTTCAATATATTCAACCATGTGATAAATAACATCAAATAATTTTATTTGGACGCCTTTATTTTTAGCAAGTGCAATAGCATTTTTTTCTGCTTTAACATGTAATCCAATAATTAGCGCACCTGTTGCATCAGCTAATTCAACATCACTTTCTGAAACATGCCCAATGCCACTTTGAACTATATAAAGAGGCACAAAATCTTTTTGAGATTTTTTCGCCAACTTAAATATAGATTTTTCAATAGCATCCTTAGACCCACGAGTATCTGTTTTTATAATTAAATTTATCTGATCTTTTGATTCCAAATTAATTGAAGCAGCAATACGAGAAGCTTGATCTGAAACACCCGAAAAAGAAATTTTTTTACTTGTTTTATATTTATCAGGAGACACAACTGTTAACCAATCACCTATTTCTGCAAATGAATCAAAACCTACAACCTTAACAGGAACAGAAGGACCAGCCTGAAAAATTTTTTCTCCAAAACTGTTAATCAACAACCTAATCTTACCTGTTCCCCTACCACATAAAAAAAAATCTCCCTGTTTTAATGTGCCTTCTACTGAAATTACAGTTGCAACGGGGCCGTGTCCTTTTTCTTGTTTAGATTCTAAAACAAATGCTCTAGCAGGAACGTCTACAGCAGCACGCAAATCCATCATCTGAGATTGCAACACAATCATTTCAATAAGTTCTTCAACCCCTTTACCCGTTTTTGCAGATATAGGAACGCAGACAATCTCACCTCCCCAATCTTCAACAATCAAATTTCTTTCTGCCAATTGCCTTTTGATAGATTGTATTGCTGAATTGGATTGAATTTTATCAATCTTATTTATTGCAACAATTATTGGAACTTCGGCATCTTTAGCCAACTGTATTGCTTCAATAGTTTGGGGTTTAACACCATCATCTGCAGCTATAATTAAAACAGCAATATCTGTAACACTAGCTCCCCGCGACCTAATTGAAGTAAAAGCTTCATGCCCAGGAGTATCCAAAAATACAATTTTCCCATGAGCACCACTAACCTCATAAGCACCAAGATGCTGGGTTATGCCTCCTTTTTCTCTGGCCGCCGTATTCATCTTTCTTAAATAATCCAATAATGTTGTCTTGCCATGATCAACATGCCCCATTACAACTACAATGGGCCACCTATTTTGTCCGCCAGTTTGTTTTTCAACCACCTTAGAACGCGCTAAGCTATCTTTGGGTTTTATATCTGCCTCTATTCCAAAAAATTCCGCCAGCGCAGCAATAGTCTCAATAGAAAGAATATTATTTCTATTGCAAGCCATTCCTTTTTTTAATAATACTAAAATCAATTCACCGGGCGATTTACCAAGCATTTCAGCCACTTCAAATAATGGCATATCATTTTCTATAATAACATGAGTAATATTCTTCTGAACAGGAATAGTTTCATGCTGAGTTTTTTTTCGTCTACCTTGATGCCTAAAAACTCTACTTGTTGGTTTTTTTTGTTCAACTGCCCTATTCTTCATAACATCCTGAATAGGCCTACCTGTTTTAGTCGGACTTTTAACAGCCTTGGCTTTTGCAACTTCTTGCTTTTTTTTAGGTGGAACAGTTTTTTTTTCTTCTTTTTCTTTGTCAAAAAGCTTATTTAAATAAACAATCCCTTTTTCAGGAACAACAGACATATGGCTAGTAAGGCCAATATCAACCTTTTCTAATAATTTAAGAATTTCCCGGCTTGTAACACCTTTTTGTTTTGCAAATTCATATACACGCATATATTATCACCTAAGCGAAAATTATCGCACAAAAATAATTATAAACTCGCGAACAATAATCGCGATCATTCATCATCTTCAAGGTTATGTTTTTCTACAGCTTCCTCTGAAACAACATCTTGTAATTGAATTTCTAACCCAACCAACCGGGAGGCCAATAAAATATTTTGACCCATCTTACCAATAGCCAAAGAACGTTGATCTTGCGCCAACCAAACGGCCGCTTTTTTATTATCCAAAATCTCAACCTTATCAACTTCTGCCGGTTTAAGGCTCTCAGCAACTAAATCCTCCTGGGAATCGCTCCACTCAATTAAATCAATTTTCTCCTGTCCCAACTCTCTTAAAATAGGCTTGATTCGCGAGCCACCAACACCAACACAAGTTCCGACAGGATCAATTTCCTTACTATTGGATGCAACAACAATTTTTGTTTTATATCCCGCAATCCGCACTATCTTTTTTATCTCAACTATTCCTTCAAAAACCTCCGGAATCTCTATCTCTAATAATTTTTTTACAAATTCAGCAGATGCCCTATCTAAAAATAATTGATAATCACCTCGTGCTACTGGCAAAACATCCTTCAACAAAGCCCTAACAGGATGTCCAACGCGCAAAGGCTCCTGAGGAATCATACCTCCTTGTGGTAATAATGCCATCACATCACCAAGCTTAACTACAAATCCAGCCCGCTCTTTCTTATGTACTATACCACTAACAATCATGCCTTTCTTATCAATATAATCTTTATATGTAGCACCCTGTTCAAGCCCTCTTATCTTATTAGCAATAAACTGCTTAGCTGTTAAAATCTCAATGCGACCAATTTTACCCTCTTCAAAAGGAACAGATATAACATCACCAACCCTTATCTTTGGATCTAAAACCTTAGCCTTGCGCAATGAAACTTCTTTGGCTGAATCATGAACAGAAGAAACTACTGTTTTTGTAGCAAAAAGCTCAACTTCCCCAATCTTATGGTTATAAATGGCTTTAAGTTCAACATCGGGATATTTTTTCTGAAAAGCAGCAAGTACTCCAGAGCAAACAACAGAAACGACTTCTTCTTTGTCAAGACCTCTTTCCTCTACGAGACCTTCAATTACGGCTGAAAGTTTCACCCAAATATACCTTTGTAATTTATGCGAATTATTATTGAATAATAAAATACAAGACTAAAACTATAATTGTAGTTTAAATAAAAATCAAAAAAAGTGAAGACCAACTTATAAATTGGCAAATGAAAAAAAATTACGAACATGAAAGTTTTTGATATGTGTTACTATTACTTAAAATTAATATATAAATATATTAATAGTAGTAGGGGGGTGGGTTTTTTGTGGATAACTAAAAAAAAACTTTTGAAAACATCGTCGGAATGATGCATATTGCGAAAATAATTATTGTGGATAACCTGTGGATAACCTGTGGATAACTTGTGGATAACTTTTTGGGGACTGGTCAAAAAACATGACCTAGTCGTTATATTTGGCAGAATGTTTAATTTGTTTATTCGAATATGCCCCTATAATCACTACTTTTGAGTTTTGACAGAAAAGTTATCCACAAGTTATCCACAAGTTATCCACAGGTTATCCACAATATGTCAAAATAGAAAATTATTGCCCGATATATGAAGGGTTTCTTTTCAGTATGAAATGCTGTTTGCTTTATTTAAATTTTATTCGTCTAACTTTTTGATTATTTTTTTCATGTCTTTCCATACATCTTTTTTGGCATTAGGATTTCTTAGCAGGTAGGCTGGATGAAATGTTGGTATAATTAATATTCCGTGAAATTCATAAAAATTGCCGCGACTTTTTGATATTTTAAATTCATCTCCTAGTAAAGCTTGTGTTGCACAGGCTCCCAGGGTACAAATTATTTTAGGTTTTATTATTTTGATTTCATTAAACAGAATTAAGTTTTTGCAAGTTTGGCTTTCTTCTGGTGTGGGAAGTCTATTATTTGGGGGGCGACATTTTACAACATTTGATATATAAACCTCTTGTCTTGTAAATTTCATTGCCTGAATAATTTTTGTTAAAAGTTTTCCAGCTCTCCCTATAAATGGGACACCTTTTAGGTCTTCGTCTCGTCCTGGACCTTCTCCGACGAACATTAATTTAGCATTTGGATTTCCCTGGCCGAATACAACCTGTATCCTACCAAGATTGGCTAATGGGCAATTCTGACATTTTTCATATTTTATTTTTATTTTTTCGAGTTTTTCCTTTTTATTAATTTTATGATGCTTTTTTTTATCGTAGTATAAAAAACCATTTGGTTGTTGTTTTATAAAGTTAAAATAATTTTCTAATTTGGTTTTATTTTTCATTCTTTTTCCGTAAGTCTTTTATAATTTTTTTGTTTTAAGTTTAAATAAAATTGATTGTTGTTTTTGCAATTTTTTTATTTTTTTCTAAATTTTATACTTAGATTTTGTTTTTTGCGAATTGATTGAAAAATATTAATGCGTAAGTTAAAGCAAAGCTTAATTGAAAATCTATAAAAAACAATTGAGTTGGATTAATCAAAAGGATATAAAAGCAGATTATGTTTAGTATATGTAAAAGATTGGTTTGTTGATTTATTAGTTTGCCTATTTCATAAAATATAAAAACATAAAATGCTCGTACAAAGGATATGCTTGTCCAACTTAAAAATTGGTATGAGGTGCAAATTGATATCAAAATTATTTGTTTTATTTGGATTGCTAACGGAATAAGACAAAATAAAAACTTCCAGATCAGAATAAAAAGCATTATGTGTAAACCTGAACGAGCTAAATAATGTGATATACCCCAATTATTGAATTGTTTTTTTAGACTTAAATTTTTTTCGGATTTATTTCCTAAAAAGATAAGTGAAAAAAATGAAAAAGTATCAGCTTGAAGTTTTATTTTTAAGTGATTAAATAATTCTTGTTTTTTTGCCCAAATCCATTTGTTAAAAGAAAAATTGGGCGAATATATTTTTTTGTATATTAATTTTTGTAAAAAAATAGTTGTGAGTATATTTTCTTTTAACAGATATGTTTGAAAGTTTGGATTATTTGTAAGTGTTTTTTTATTAATTGATGGTTTCTTAAAGCAGATGGATTTTATTTCAATTTTATCATCTATTTCAATATTTGTTGAATTTTTTAGATAACAAAGAATGTTGAAATTGATTGGTAAGTAGCTTATATCATTGGGTGTTTTTATTTTGCTAATTTTTAGTTTGATTATTTCTGAATATTGATTATTTGGAATATGTTCTTTGTTTTCAATGGTGGCAATTATATCGATTTTTTTATTATTTAGTTTATTAAGTAATAAGGCATAGTTATTTTGATGGTTTTGCAATAAAAATGCACCAGAAAAAAAACAAAGTAAACAAATTAGTTCACGTTGATATATTTTTTTTATTAATAATGCAAATAAGCTTAATATTGTAATTATTAATAAACATTGATTAATTGGTAATTTATTTTGCCAAAAAATACCACTAATTAGACATATAAGTGGCATTAAAATGGGATATTTATTTATTATATGTGACGGAATTTTTGTATTATTAGTTTTCGTTAATAACAGAGATGATTGCATCTTTTAATATTTCGATTTGTGTTCCATCATGGAGTTTTATCATAAAGGTAGTTTCTTCAATTGAAGATATTTTTCCAATTAATCCACCACGAGTTATTATTTTTTTACCAGGTTTTAATTCGGATCTCATTTTAGCAAGAGCTTTTTGCTGTTGTTTTTGTGGGCGTATTATAAAAAAATATAAAACTGCAATTAACAAAATAAAAGGGAGTAGTTGTGCAAAAATTTTTGCCGTGGCTTGGTATTGTGTCATATCCATAATAATTTCTTTCTTTGTTTAATTTAAATATTAAATTTACATAAATTATTATTTTTTTATAGGCATAAATGTATGATACCTAAGAATATTAATTTGTTAAAATTATTTACACAATATTTTGAAATCTTTTTTTAAAATTGGAAAGTTTTTTATGGCAACCATTAGAAAAATATGGGCTGATGAAATTTTAGATTCTAGAGGATTTCCAACAATTCGATGTTCAATTATGTTGGATAATGATTTGATTGTGCAATCTAGTGCGCCCTCGGGTGCTTCAGTTGGCAAATTGGAGGCTCTTGAGCTTAGAGATCAAGATATGAAACGTTATTTTGGTAAGGGAGTTTTAAAAGCAATTTTTAATGTTGAAAAAATTATAGCTCCTGAATTAATTGGCAAGGAGCCGGATTTATTTTTGATAGATAAATTAATGATTGATTTGGATGGAACTAAAAATAAATCAAAACTTGGAGCAAATGCCATATTGGCAGTTAGTATGGCAGTGGCAAGGGCTCAGGCAAAATCATTATCTTTATATTTATATCAAATAGTTGCAAAATATTTTGATAATAATGAAATATTAAAAATTCCAAATGCAATGTTTAATATTTTAAATGGTGGCGTTCATGCAAGTAATGGTATTTGTTTTCAAGAATTTATGATAATGCCTATTAGGGAAAAAAGTTTTGCTTTGAACTTGCAGATCGCCTGTATTATATATCATAATTTAAAAAATATATTACACAAAGAAGATTATTCTATTGGGATAGGTGATGAGGGAGGGTTTGCTCCCAGGATTGTAAAAGATGGTGATTGTGGAACGGTAGCGGCTTTAAATTTTTTAGTGAAAGCTGTTGAAAAATCTGGTTTTGTGCTGGGCAAAGATGTTGTTTTTTGCTTGGATGTTGCAGCGACACAGTTTTATGATGAAAAAGAAAAAAAATATATTTTAAAAAATAAAAAAATGCATAGCGATGATCTTATTAATTTTTACCATGATTTAATTTCACATTATCCAATTTATTCAATAGAAGATGGACTTGCGGAACAGGATTGGCAAGGGTGGAAGAATATGACAGAAGAGATTGGAACAAAGGTTCAGCTTGTTGGGGATGATATTTTTGTAACAAACATTGATTTAATTCATAAGGGCGTAGTGGGTGGAGTTGCTAATGCTGTTTTGATTAAGCCAAATCAAATTGGCACAATTACTGAAACAATCAATGCAATTAAACTTTGCAAAAACAGTAAATACAAAACAATTATTTCGCATCGTTCTGGTGATACATGTGATTCTTTTATTGCGGATTTGGCAGTTGGTGCTAATTGCCAACAATTTAAGTCGGGTGCTTGCGCGCGCGGAGAGCGGGTAAGCAAATACAATCGGTTGTTAGAGATAGAAAAGCAAATAATATCTTAAAAGTTTTTATTGACATTAATATAATTCTAATTTAATAAAATATTATTTTATAGCAATTATTATAGTTTTTTAAGCTACTTTTTATTAAAGGTTCATATAAAATGATTTTATGTCGCAAAATGTTATTCAATTTAGTTTTCGGTATCTTAGTTTTTGCTAGTAATTCTTTTGCAAAAAAAAATTTTCCAACTTCAAATATGGAGATTGTAAAATTTATAAATGATATTGTTAGTCAAATTCCAGAAGAGAAGTCTAAAGTATTTAAAAAAAAATTGAGCAAAATTAACAGTAAAAAAATTGATAAGATTAAAGAAGAAAAGCTTTTGAAGCTAGTTAAAAAAGTTTCTAGTTGTGACCTGCCGGAAGATTTTGGGAAGCAAAGGGAAAAATTAGAACAAATTGAAGAGAATTTAGTTAAGATTTTAAAAAATTATAACGTTACTGGTTTTGCCTGTGTTGGAATAGATATAGATCCCAATTTTGCATTTTTATTTGATAGTCAAAATCCAACATTAAATGTTTCATATAAAGATTCTAAGGGTAATGTAAAGATAAAAAAATTTGTTGCTCAAATTAATTCTGTAGGGATTAAGGCTGAGGCTGCAATAAAAATTGATTTTATATTTTTGGTAAATACAGATTTAAATTTTTATAAATCAGATAAAGTTATTGAGCTTGGTATGGGTATTGATGCTAATATTATGTTTAATGGTCGGGTAATAGAAAATTTATTCAATGTGGATCAATATTTTGTTGGTTTAGTATGTGGTTTTACGTACGTACCTTTTAAAAATGTAAATGGTGGTATTCTTATTATTAGTTACAATTTTGGCTTTGTTTTTCCATTATCCTTAAGCGTAGTTTACGGAGGTTCTCTTACCCCTGTTTAAGTAAGTTCGATAACCTATAATCTTAAAAAAAAGATAGCTATTCTAGCAATACTTCAATACAATTTTCTTACCCAATAGTTCTAAATGGTTCTGCTTTTCCAGAACCATTTAGAACTATTGGGTAAGAAAATTGCTTCGCAACGTATATCAAGAGATGGAGTAAGATGGGATTTATGGTTATGCAATATATTTTCATTTCAAAATAATTATCGAGTTTGTGCAGTTTAATAATTCGATAATTATTTAAATTATTATTTTAAAGCGAATTAACTTTTTTATTAAGTTGCTTCGCATCTTAGTTTTTATATAAAATACATCATAATTTTTTTAGAAATAAAACTTTTTGTTAGGGGAGTTTGTATGAGGTGTTTTATAAAAATTTTTTTTATAATTTTCTATATCTATAACTTTAATTATTTATTATCTACAAATCTTGATAAAGAACAAATAATTAATCAATTTCAAGTCGATTCTGTTGATATATCCGGTTGGCGAAAAGTTCAAGAACAAGCACAAGATACTGTAGTACAACTTTTTGTTGAAACAATGATATTTAATTGGCTTGATCCATACAAGTCTCCTGAGCAAAAAGCATTTTATGGTTCTGGGTTTTTAATTGATGAGGATGGTTATATTGTTACAAATTATCATGTTATCGAACAGGCTGTAAGTGTTAAAATTCAAATTCCTTCTTTTGGTAAAAAAAGATTTAAAACAGATATTATTGGAGTTTGTCCAGATAGGGATATTGCGCTTTTACAGTTATCTAAAAAATCTCGAAATGTAATAAAGGATAAATTAGGCAAAATTCCTTATTTGAAATTAGGTAATTCAGATAAAGTTTTACGTACACAAGAAATCTTAGCTATGGGGTATCCTTTGGGACAAGAAAAATTAAAAAGCACTCAAGGTATTGTTAGTGGCAGGGAATATGTTTGGGGTGAATTATATATTCAAATAACTGCTGCATTAAACAAGGGTAATTCTGGTGGTCCATCCTTTAATAGCAAAGGCGAAGTTATAGGTATCAACACAGTTGGTATTTCAAGAGCTCAAAACGTTGGCTATATAATTCCTATTAATGATGTAGAAAGCGTTATAAAAGATTTGTATAAAATTAAATTTTTAAGATATCCAATGTTGGGTGCAGAGTTTAACTACGCAAATGATGAAATGCTAGATTTTTTCAACAATCCAAAGCCGGGGGGATTATATTTGTCAAGAATTTACAAGGATTCTTTACTTAATAAAAATAATGTAAAAGAAGGTGATATGCTTTATTCCCTAAATGGTTATAAACTCGATTTATATGGAGAAATTCTTGTTCCATGGAGTGAAGATAAAGTTTCTATTGTTAGTTTATTAAATCGTTATCCTATTGGTAAACAAATAAATTTAATTGTTTATCGTAATGGAACAAAAAAAGAATTTACTTTTGAATTTAATCTTGTTGATCCTTTACCTATAAGACGAATTTATACACCCTTTGAAAAGGTTGATTACGAGATTATTGGTGGCATGGTTGTAATGGAATTGAAATTGAATCATTTGGATTTCTTATTAAAAGAAGATGCTTTTTTGATAAAATATAAGAAAAGAGAAAATCAATATGAATCAAGATTGATTATTACTCATGTTTTTCCGGATTCACCGGTTCAAAAGGCGCGCGTTTTGGGTGTAACTGATTTGTTGGAGGAGGTAAATAATCAAAAAGTTAGAACTTTGAATGATTTTAGACATGCAATTCAAAATGGAAAAAATAAGAAGTTTTTGACTGTTAAATCTGAAGACAAGCGATTTATGGTTCTTTCTATTGAAAATATTTTGAAAGAAGAAAAAGATTTATCTAAAAAATACCTATATAAAATGTCTAAATTAATTGATTATTTAGAGGATACGATTAAAATACCTGTTTCATTGCATGATGATAATAATAATAATGGGAAAGAAACAGAACTCGATGAAAATGAAATAAAAAATAAGAAAGATATTGATAAAAAATTTACAGTGATTATAACTTAATAATTTTACAAAATTATTAAGTTGTATAGAAAACTTATTTTTTTTAAATAACATGCTTCACTAATTGAACCAAAAAAAATTATAGAATTCTCAAAATAATATTTTGAAAAATTTATGCAGATTTGAACAATTTAGATATAAAAATATATGCAATTTTTTCTTTGCATTTTTGGAAAATAAGTTTTCAATTATTTAAAATAACGCCAACTCTGGATAAGAAAAAAATAACCTTTCTCTAAAAAACTAGGTAAACTACCCAGAAAGAAATTTAGAGAAAGGAACAAATAATGTTGGAAACAATTTTCTACGAAGTTGACAATTTTTGCAAGCATTTTGAAC
>WJIY01000015.1 GCA_014730005.1 Candidatus Babelota bacterium
ATCGATTATAAGACCATGCAAATATCCACCCAGCAACATAACCAACAACAAAAAACCAAATCAACCCCATAAATAAGCCCAACCAAGAAGCTGTACAACCAAAACCTATTACTCCTTTTTCATAAACCATCATCATTTCATCACTTCCAACCATTCCTGCCCGTCCCATAATTAATGCACATTTTGGCATAAAACCAGCCATAGCTATTAATAAAATAAATATTTTTTTTAACAAAAACATAATTGAAAATGTTACAGCTAATGCTAAAGCAAATTTTTTTATATTAAACATAACAAGCTCCTTTTTTAACGAAATAAAATTAAAGAATCATTTAAAATATGATAAACCAAACTTTTGCATGTCAATAAATTAAATTACCTATAAAAAATATTTACATTAATTAACAAAATCAAAGATATTACTTAAACAGATAAATGCTTTTATCCTTAATTGAAACTGTTGTACATAAAAACTGGTATAAATAAACGATAAACTAGGAGATAAATTAATGAAAAACAAAAATAAACACAAAATTATGCTTAAAGATTTTAAAATACGTTTCTGGATCAATACAATTTTAACAATACCAATTTTAATTCTATCACCAACAATTCAAGGTATTTTAAATCTAAAAATAAAATTTTATGGTGAACATATTATATTATTTTTATTATCTTCAACTGTTTTTGTTTATGGAGGGTGGCCTTTTTTAAAAGGTTTTATAAAAGAAATTAAAAATAAACAGCCCGGTATGATGACATTAATAACTTTAGCAATAACGATTGCTTATTTATATAGCGGTATTGTTACATTTATAATTTCAGGTAAAACTTTCTTTTGGGAATTAGCAACATTAATAGATGTTATGCTTCTTGGACATTGGATTGAAATGAAATCTACGCTTTCAGCATCTCAAGCTTTAGAAAAATTAGCCAAACTGTTACCCTCAAAAGCAAATTTAATTCTTGAAGATGGATCACTTAAAAAAATCGCCGTATCTAAATTGAAAACTGGAGATAAAGTTTTAATTAAACCCGGCGAAAAAATTCCTGCCGATGGAATAATAATTGAAGGTAAAACAAAAATAAATGAAGCTATGATAACAGGTGAATCTAAACCTGTAGATAAAGAAATTAATGATAAAGTAATAGCAGGATCAATTAATAAATCCGGATCTATAGCAATAAAAGTAGAAAAAAAAGGCAAAGATTCATATATCTCACAAGTTATAAAACTTGTACAAAAAGCACAAGAAAGCAAATCTAAAGTTCAAACAATTGCCGACAAAGCTGCCTTTTATTTAACAATAATAGCCATATGTGTAGGTATAACCACATTATTAATTTGGTTATTAATTGGTTCGAAATTTGTTTTTGCTCTTGAAAGAATGGTTTCTGTTATGGTTGTAACATGTCCTCACGCATTAGGACTAGCTATCCCTTTAGTTATATCAGCAATAACAACTATATCTGCTGAAAACGGTCTATTGATAAGAAAAAGAACCCCTTTTGAAAAAGCATATAAAATCAAAACTATAATTTTCGATAAAACAGGAACTCTTACAGAAGGTAAATTTGGAGTAACTAACATAATAAGTTTTTCAGACATAAATAGCGAACAAATCTTAAAATTTGCTGCGGCTATAGAAAATAAATCTGAACACTTCCTTGCTACCAGTATTGTTGAAAAAGCAAAAGAACAAAAACTGGAATTACCAAAAGTTGAAAACTTTGAAGCAATTTCAGGAAAAGGAGTAATTGGACAAATAGATAAAGAACAATTTTTTATAGGAAACCAAGAAATTTTAAATGAGACTCAAATCAATTTTAAAAACAATGAAAATATAAAAACAAAATTCGAAAAATTACAACAAGATGGAAAAACTGTAATTATAATAACTACAAAAAATAACATTCTAGGCTTAATTGCTTTAAGCGATATTATAAGGAAAGAATCCAAACAAGCATGCAAAAAACTTAAAAACATGGATTTTGAAATAGCAATGATAACAGGAGATAATGAAATAGTTGCACAACAAGTAGCAAAAGAATTAAATATTAATACAGTTTTTGCTGAAGTTTTGCCCGATCAAAAAGCTGCAAAAATTAAATCCTTGCAAAAAAAAGGAAATACCGTAGCAATGGTTGGTGATGGTATCAATGATGCTCCCGCATTAGCACAAGCAAATATTGGAATTGCAATTGGAGCAGGTACAGATATTGCAATTGAAGCCGCAGATATCATTTTGACTAAAAATGACCCTCGTGATGTTGTAAATATAATAAAACTTTCAAAATTAACAAATCGCAAAATGTTTCAAAATCTAGTTTGGGCAACTGGATATAATATTATTACTATTCCTTTAGCTGCAGGAATTTTATATAAATTTGGAATAATCATGCCTCCAGCAGTTGGCGCGTTAGTTATGTCCCTAAGCACTGTAATAGTCGCAATTAATTCACAAATTATATCTTTTAAAAATAATAATTTATAAAAAAACTTGTTTTAGACTACATGTAAATATAATAAGCTTAAAAATATGAATTAAAATTCAAGTAGTATAAAAAAAATATAATGTTTAAATTTAAAGTAAAAAATCTTATAATAGGGATAAAATATATTAATAATACAATCTAACCGATACAAAAGGGTTTAAATGTCCACAACTTTGTCTCTATCACTTGAACTTATTTATCTGATGAACTGGTTACTTAAAAACGATAAAAATAAATTAAAAAAAATAATTGAAGAAAGTATAAAGTCCGGTTTAGCTCAAGAAATTGATCAAATTGATAATTTCAATAATGATTTTGAAAATTTAGATAGTATTCACAATTCAATACTAGATTTTTTATTTTTCATGGAAGATACTTTATTAGAAGCTTTAGAAAAAAAAGATTCTGATTTTATAGAAAAAGAAAAATTAAAACCAACTATTCAAAAAATAAATTCTCAAAAAATAGATTTAAAAACTTTATGGATGAGTATACAACAAACAAAAATTAAAAATACATCAAAAAAAGATCTAAAAAAACTTTTGCTATCAGAATTAATAAAAAACTGGAGACCCAAAAAAAACGAACCTGTTAACTAACAAAATAATTCTTAAATTCCTAAAAACCTAACGTTATAATTTTATCATAAAATTATTTTTTAAAAAATATTAAAATTTAAGGAGTTATATGATTAGCGAATTTTTTTTAATTATTTTTCTCGCTTTTTTTGTAGAAATCATTGATTCAAGTTTAGGTATGGGATATGGAACAATACTTTCTCCTCTTTTTATAATTATATTAAAATATAATGCATCTATTGTAATTCCCTCTATTTTATTATCTCAAGCTTTAGCTGGATCCATTGCAGGTATTTTTCATAAAAAATATAAAAATGTAAATTTCAAGATAGAAAACATTTCATGGATTGAAAATCTAAAAAATGGTTTTACATCTGAATTACGTTTTGTAATTTTAATATCAATGCTTGCAATATTTTTCACCGTTCTTGGAGTACAATTTACATATTATATAAATCCAATAATTCTAAAAACTTATATTTGTATTCTTGTCTTATTTATTGGAATAATCTCTTTAACAAAAAAAAAAATTGTTTTTTCCTGGAAAAAGACTTTAATATTTGGAATCCTGGCAACATTTAATAAAGGTTTTACAGGAGGGGGCTTTGGTCCAATATTAACCGGTGGACAAATCATAAGCGGTAAACAAGAAAAAAGTTCAGTTGGTTGCACAACGCTTTCACAAGGTCCAGTTTGTCTAACAGGATTTATTGCTTATTTATTTTTTAATAATATACAATATTCTTTGGCAAGTTTTTTGTTTCCTATGATTTTAGGAGCCTCAATCGCGGCTCCAATTGGTGCAATTATAACTAAAGAAATTGATAAAAAAAGTTTACACAAAATTATAAGTATTCTAATGATCCTTTTGGGCATTTGGAGCTTTACAAAAATTTGGATTTAAAATTCATTTTTTTAAGATTTTGTCTCAATTCATACAAGGGTAATCCAATAACAGAAGTATAAGAACCATTAATATTTTTTAAAAAATTTTGTCCAAATCCCTCAATAATACCAGCACTACAAGCATTTAGTGCATTAGGCATTTTTTGAAAATATAAATCTAAATATTCATCTTGAACACAAAATTCCACTTCCGTTTTTGTTGACCAATGAATTTTCTTATCGATATACCATTTTTTCACATTCCATTTCTTCTTCTCCAAACAACATGCTGTAACAACTTGCACCGGTTCTTGACACAAAAATTTCAGCATTTTTTTTCCATCTTCAACGTCTTTTGGTTTAGTCAAAATTTGATTAGATTTTATTGTTCGCACAAGTGTATCTGCTGTTAAAACAAAAATATAATCCCTTTTAACTTTTTCTTTTTTTGGCAAAATCAAATGCTCCATTTTTTCTTGTGCAATACTTAAAACATATGTTTCAAATCCATGTTTTATATCAATTCCACATTCTTCACTTTTATGCTCTAAAACCTTATAGTCTATTCCAGCAATTTGTATCAGTTTTTGTCGAGATTTAGATTTAGTTCCTAGATATAAAATATCTTCATTTCTCATAATTTAACCTGTTTTTATAACCCCAATGGAATTTAATATATTTATATTTGTTTTTAAATTATCTGCACTATCTTTAATAAATAAAATTGTTTGGGTTATACCAATATCACGTACATTATCAAGCCTTCCTTGATCAATATCTATAAGCACAGTTTTTTTTTTATTTAAATTCAAATTATTATAAAAATCTAAATCTTCAACTTCACGCCCAATATTATAAGAAAATTCTATATTCTTAAAATAATTTATATTTTCCCCTAATTTTTTTTTATAAATATCCGCCCATTCCTCAGGCACATTCCCAATCAAATACAATTTATTTTCTTTATTTTTTGCAATCTGCTTTAATAAATATTGTCCATCAAAAATCAAAAACAAATAATTTTCCAATGGGGGTATACCCTCTCTCTTATTTCCTTGAAAATTATTTCCTATTAAAACATCTATATTGAAAATTACATTTCTTTTATTTTTTTTAAAAATACATAACCCATAACTTTTTAAATTCCAACACATAAAAAATAATATAATTATAATTTTTTTATTCATATAATCTCCCATAATCCTGCAATATTTTGTTTTATAATTCCTTGGAGCTCCATATCAAATAACTTTTCTTGCAATGAATTAAAATCTAATCCAATTTTTACACTTAACTCATCAGCTGAAATAGGAAATTTTAAATTTTTTAAAATTAAATTTTCCTGAAAATTTTTATTAATACAAACTTTTTTTTCTAATTTTTGATCTAAATTTGTTTCTCCAAATTCTTCTAAAACATCATCAATTGAACTAACAATTTTTGCGCCTTGTTTTATAAGCTCATGACACCCCAGGCTAAGCTCATCATTAATATCTCCCGGAACCGCAAAAACTTGACGTCCTTCATCTAATGCAAATTGAGCAGTAATTAATGCTCCGCTTTTTTTTGCTGCTTGTATAACTAAACAACCTACACCCAATCCTGCTATTATTCTATTTCTTGCAGGAAAATTTCCTTTTAATGGTTTTGTATTTAAAGGAAATGGCGACAATAATGTTCCACCACTTTTTATAATATTTCTAAACAAATCTTTATTAACTTCCGGATAAGGACACAATAAACCAGAACCTAAAACCACAATTGTATTCCCTTTAAAATTTATTGCAGCCAGGTGTGCCATACTATCAACACCAATAGCACCTCCACTTACAATAGAATAATTATTGTTAATTAAAGAAGAAACCAAGTTATTTATAATAGTTCTCGCATACATATTAGCTTTTCGAGCCCCAACAATTGAAATCCTTTTTTTGTATTTAAAATTTGATAAACCCAAGCCTTTACAATACAAAATGATGGGTGGTGAATAAATTTGTTTTAATTCATCTGGATAATCATCATCTAAAAAAGTAATAATATCTATTTTATATTTTTCTATTAATTTTATTTCTCTATTTAAATCATCTTTTTTTTGTAATCCATTAAATAAAACTGCCGCCATTTTTTCGGATAAGTTAAAATTAATAATAAAATCTTTAATTCTATATTTATAAATTTTTGATAAATTTATTTTAGGTAAAACTATTTCAGGATGTTTATAATTAATAAAACTATCTTTTAAATATTTTTTAATGATCTTTAAAACTATTTTTGGTCCAATATTTTTAATTAAAGAGAGATGCAATAACACCTCTCTATTTTTATCAAACATCATACCCACCCAAATTTTTAATTGAAAAACTATCAGCTGGCTTTTTCTGTTACCTGTTCTGTCTCTTCAAAAGAAGTAATAGTTGAAAGAATTTGATTTTCATCTAAGCGAACCAAACGAACACCTTTAGCTTGTCTTCCCATAGTTCTAACCTCTCTAGGAGATAAACGAATTATTTTTCCATAGCTATCTATCAATAATATATGCGAATCTATCGACACTTTTACAAGACCAATAACATACCCGTTTCTTCCACCAGTTGGAATTGTTCTAACACCTAAACCACCTCTATGCGCTACTCTGAAATCAGAAATTTTTACTCGCTTACCATAACCTCTGGATGTAGCAAAAAGAAGATCATAACGCTCCACTTCATCAGGTGAAATTACTTCTAACCCAACAACATAATCATCTTTTTTTAGTTTTATTCCTCTAACCCCACTAGCCTGACGCCCCATGGATCTTACCTCTTCTTCTTTGAAATGAATCCCTTGTCCTTTTGCTGTTGCGATAACAATAGAATCCTCTCCCGAACTTAAATCACAAAACGCCAACTTATCCTGCTCATCTAAAGTAATTGCTCTAATACCAGTTGTTCTAATTTTGGCAAAAGCTTTTGTACTAGTTTTTTTAATTACTCCACCCCATGTCACCATTACCAAAAATTTGTCTTCCATATCTCGTCCACAAAGAAGTTTTACAACATGTTCTCCTTGACCTAACTGTAAAAGATTAACTACTGCTCTTCCTTTAGCAATTCTAGATCCTTCAGGAACCTGAAATACTTTTAAAGAATACACTCGTCCAAAATTAGTAAAAAAGAAAAGTTCATCGTGAGTTTTTGCAACAAAAAGATCTTGTATTACATCATCAGCTTCTTCAAGATCTGCCATTCCTTTTTTACCCTTACCACCTCTATGTTGAAGAGCATATGTATCCAAAGGAACACGTTTGATATAACCTTTACGCGTTAAAGTTACAACTACTTCTTCATCAGGAATTAAATCTTGTTCACTTATCATATCAATTGGAGCCTGAATCGAAGACTTTCTTGCATCAACATAAGTTTTTTTTATTATTTGCAATTCCGAAGAAATTTCATTTTTTAAAACTTCTTCATCACTTAAAATCAATTCTAAATGAGCAATAATTTTTTTAAGTTCTTCCATCTCAGCTTTAATTTTTTCACGCTCTAGTCCAGTTAAACGTTGTAAACGCATTTCTAAAATAGCTTTAGTTTGATGCTCAGTTAATTTGAATTTTTTATTTAAATAATTGTGTGCATGTTTCGCGTCTTCAGATTTTTTTATTAAAGCAATTACTTCATCAATATTATTTAATGCAATTATCAAACCCTCAAGAACATGTGCGCGTGCTTTATTTTTAGCTAAATCAAATTCTGTTCTTCTTGTAACAATCTCTTTTCGATGAATCAAGAAATGTTCTAACATTTCTTTTAAAGTAAATATCGTGGGTTTATTTTGATATAATGCCAAAAGTAAAATAGAAATTGATACCTGTAAATTTGTATGTTTATAAAGTTGATTTAAAATTACTTGTGGATTTTCACTTCGTTTTAATTCAATAACAACTCTTATTCCACGCTTATCTGATTCATCTCGAATATTAGAAATCCCTTCAACTGTCTTATTTTTAACCAAATCCGCAACTTTTTTAATCAAATCTGCTTTATTCACTTGATATGGAATTTCCTTAATAATTAATGCTGTATGCTTTTTATTTTCCTCGATATCAACAACTGCTCGAGCAATAACATTTCCATGACCTGTTTTATATGCTTTTACAATACCTGATCTTCCACAAATAATTCCTCCTGTTGGAAAATCTGGAGCAGGAATTAATTCAAACAACCTATCTTCTGTAGTTTCTGGATTATGTAAAAGCTCTACACAGCCATCAATAACTTCACCCAAATTATGAGGAGGAACAGATGTTGCCATTCCAACAGCAATCCCTGTTGATCCATTAATTAACAAATTTGGTATTTTACTTGGTAATAATGTTGGCTCAAGGCGTGATTCATCAAAATTAGGAACAAATAAAACCGTATTTTTTTCAATATCAGTCAACAGTTCTCTTGCTATTTTTGCCATACGAACTTCTGTATAACGCATAGCAGCAGCATTATCCCCATCTATCGATCCCCAATTTCCTTGTCCATCAAGCAACGGATAGCGCTTAGAAAAAACTTGAACTAATCCAACAATACTTTGATAAATTGCAGCATCCCCATGTGGATGATAATGCCCAATAACTTCACCAACTACCGTTGCTGATTTTCTATATGGTTTTTCATGATAATACCCAAGTTTATGCATTGCATATAAAATTCTACGATGAACTGGCTTTAATCCATCTCTAACATCAGGAAGCGCACGGCTAATGATAACAGACATCGCATAATCTAAAAATGACGTTTTTAATTCCTTTTCAATAGAAAGAGAAGAAACTGAACGGGAAGAATTATTGTTTACTTTTTTATCTTCTGGCATAAGAAATTTTCCTTCCAACACCTTGCAAATTTTATATATTCATAAGCCTAATTAAAACACAAGCTTACTTATAAATAAAAAACTACTTATAATTAAATTTATTAAAATAAAAATAAATATACCCATGAAAATTGTGTTATAAGGATACTATGCTTTATTTGGTAAAACAAGTATTGCCTATATAAACAATTTTTTTATGATATGAACAAGAAAAAAGGATATTATTCCTGCTCCCACATCATCTAACATTATTCCCCAACCTTTATTTAAATTTTCGAGTTTATTTATTGGATAAATCTTAAGTACATCAAAAAATCTGAAAAATAAAAAAGCTAATAAATATAACCACCAAATCTTAGGAATAAACAAAACACTAATCCACATACCAACAAGTTCATCAATTACAACAATAGAAGGATCTTTTAAATTATTCAAAACTGCAATTTTATTACTAGTCCAAACACCCGTCAAAAACAAAAATATCAAAATTAATATTGAATATAAAAAAGTAAACGCAGGTAAAAAATATAAACTCATAATAGTTATGAAACTACATATAGCTCCTGGACAAAAAGGTGTATAACCAATAAAAAAAACTGTTGCAAAAAGCTTATAAAATATATATTTGCACTTATCATTTAAAATAAACATTTAATTGCTTTCTTATTTTTTACCAAATAATCAATACCCGACCATAAAGTAACTAATGCGACAAAATACATAAAATAATCTAAATAAACTTTCAAATGCTTAAAATCAAAATAAAAGTTTAAAATTAAAAAAATAAAACATATATAAATAGCAATAAACTGAATAACTGTCTTACTTTTTGCCAAATATGATGTTTGCAAAGGTTTTTCTCTTTTAACTAAATATAAACGCAAAAAAGTTACAACTAAATCTCTAAAAACAATTATTAAAATCACCCATAAATGAATAATACCTACAAAATAAAACGTAAAAAAGGTAGAAATAATCAAGATTTTATCCGCCAAAGGATCAAAAAAACTACCAAATTTACTCTTTATTTTTAGATATCGTGCAAAATATCCATCACAAAAATCAGATATCGCTGCAAGTGTAAAAACAATAATGGACCATAATAAATATTGACCTCCCAATAAAAACAAAAATATAAAAATAGGAGTAAACAAAATCCTGCAAAATGTTAAAATATTTGGAAAAGTAAAAATATTCTTCATATCTCTTTACAATTTTTGGATTTTTAATGTTTCTAATATTAAGTCCTTTAATAATTATAACCTTTTATTTAATATTTAAAAAACTATTTTTCTTTAAAGAAGTTCCACATAAAACAAATAATAAGCATTTTTTCACAAAAAATATTCTTATTATTAATAGCGAAAAAAAATTTGGAGGGGGAGAAGTATATACACTAAAACTATACAAAAGCCTTATAAATAATGGATTTGGTGCAAAAATTCTAGTAGTTAATAACTCTACTCTTGAAAAAAAATTAACTGAACAACAATTACCTTATTATACTTATAATCAATTTTCTATTTATAAAAACTTAATTCAACCTGGATTATATTTTGCAATATATAAAATTTGCAAAAAAAATAAAATAAATATCATTCATTGCAATATACACCGAGAAACTTTACCAGCAAAAAAAATTGCAAAAAAATACCCTGTGAAAATTGTTTTAACAAGACATAATCCACAAATTCCTAAAACTAAATATTTTAAAAATTTAGATGGCTTTATTGGTGTTAATCCTCAAATTGCTGAAATAGGAACAAATAAAAAATTTAATATAAAAGAAAACATTTTTATTCCACCAATATATGATGAAGAAAAATTTTTAAATTTTAAGCCAACCGATACAAAAGAAAATTTTTTCAAAAAAAATTTTAACTTAAAATTACAAAATTGGCCTGTTTTATGCATGGTTGCAAACCTAACACAAAATATTAATCATAAAAATCACCCACTTTTATTAAAAGCTTTAGCAAAATTAATTAATGAAAAAAACATAAAAGTTAATACCCTATTAATTGGAGATGGACCCAAAAAATCAGAATTAATAATTCAAACAAAAAAATTAAACATCGAAAAATATGTTCATTTTTTAGGGTTTACTGATAAGGTTGTGGAAATACTTTACCATAGCGATATAAATATTCTCACCAGCAAAGAAGAAGCTTTTGGTATTTGCTTAATAGAAGCAGCACTTATGAAAAAACCATTAATTGGATCAAATAAAAATGGAATAGAAAATATTATTAAAGATCAACAAACTGGATTATTATTTGAAAACGATAATTTAGAAAGTTTAGTTGAAAAAATAGAAATTCTTATAAAGAATAAAAATCTACAACAACAACTTGGTAACAATGCTTATGAATACGTAATGAACAATTTTTCTACAAAATTATCTATCCAAAAAATAGAAAATTTTTATGAAACAATAATTAACACATAACTTATTCATAAAAAAATTTAATTTCATTTACAACATCTTTTACCCAAATTTTATCTATCCATTCTCTCCTATTTTGTGTGTAAATAACCTTTGCATTACTTACTAAAAGATTCTACATCATTGATACGACCTGATGGTGCATCAAAACCTTATTAAAGGCGTGGTTACTGCAAGATGATAATAAGAAAAAAATCAACTTTACTAATTACCTCTTCTTATTACAAATTCACATAAATTATAAAAAAATTGAGTAATAAATAGTTAAGACAAACAGAAGAGAAACTTTTTTACATTTCTTATACCGAAACAAAGCTTTTTATCACGAATACATGTTAAATCAAAACAATCGCCAAATTGAAAATGTGTTCTATTAAAACGTCTTATAATTATTTTGAATAATCAGCAGGATCATAAATCTTTAATGCCCAATCACGTCCTTGCCAAATATTCACAAAAAAATCCATCGCTGAATTTTTATACTTTCTATGCCCATATTTTATAGCCAAGTATTGTAAAGCTTCCTTATTTGTTTTATGTTGCATCAACATCATATAAATAGCTGTCGCCATCCCAGTCCTATCTGCACCGCCTTGACAATGAACATAAATTGGACCTTGTACATTTTCAAAAATATCAATTAGCTTTTTTAAATGATTTTTGCTTGGAAGCCTTACCGCACTCATTGCAATATTATAAAAAAGCACATTTTTTTTCTCACATATCTCTTTTTCTTTCACCCACCATTTTTTATCTGGATTTTCACCTCTTAGATTAACTACTGCTGCAAATTTATATTTATCAATATATTGACCTAGCTTTTTAGAATCTAATTGTTTTGATCTATAAAATTTATTTGGAACAATTTCATAAAAATTATCAAAAAATTGTCTTGTTCGCGTCCAATTTTGTGCATTAAAATCAGACAATTTTTTAAAAATAGATTTAGAAAAAAGATTATATGAAAACGATAAGCTAAAAAACGCAATTATGCAAATAAAATTTTTTTTACCTAATTGAAACATTACTTATACCCCCCGCAATAATTTATCCCTAATAAACGCCTATTTATGACATTTTACTTAACCTCACAAATAAGTATAATTGTAATATAGTCATATTATAATATTACACAAAAACAAGTCTTTCAAACGGTAAATGGTGGAGGTTATGAAAAAACTCATATTTTTATTATTAATAATATTATTTTCAAACTGCGCATATCAAGCCAAAAAAATAAATCTCGATTATGAATCTGAATTATCATATCAAGAAACAAAAAATAATATTGAGATAATATTTAAATCAATTGATACAGAATCTCAAGATTCATATTTAAATAATTTTATCACCTTACATCTTCAAATAAAAAATAAAAGTTCAAAACCATATATTATAAAAGCACAAAATATAAATGTATTGCTATCTACACTTGAACAAATAAAAAAACAAATACCTAAAATTTATCTGAAAGATTTTATACCAAGTACATTATTTTTAGGCTGCGGAATATTTTTTTGGTGGCAAATATGCTTACCATTAGTTGCTATAAGTTCAATTGGCGCAGTTTTTTATAGTAAATTTAAAAATAAGCAAATACTTAAAAATTTTTCAAAATTGATGTTGCAACCTAATGAATCATTTCTTATAAATCCAAACAAACAACTTAATAAAATAATTTTCATCAACAAAAAAAATTACAATCCCAAATTTGATTTATATTTGATAAATAAAAAAAATGAAACCGAAATAGTTAATTTTAATGTGTTCTTAACAGCAAAAAATAAAATTTCATACACATTTGAATAATGGAGCAAAATAATGTTTAAAAAATATTTTAACTTAATTTTTAGCATATTTTGTATGGCCATATTAATTCTCTTATCCCAAACTCAGTTTATACAAAGCTTTACTGTAATTAACTTTAATGATAGAACAGAAGATTCAAAAGTATTTATTAAAGCAAAAATATTTAGTAATAACCAATTTTATAATAATTTTAAGGAATTCAATTATTTCAAAAACAGGAACATCCGAAATAAATATAAAGCAATAGAAATTGAAATAGAAAACAATACAAATATAGATTATATATTAAGTCCTAATAATATAGAACTCTCAATTATACCTCCTGAAAAAATTAAAACTTGGTTAAAAACAAATCGAATTTTAGGACCAATAAGCTCAGGAATAATTACTTGCGGCTTGTTTATTTTTGGATTCGGAATGGCTTATATTCCAAGTTTTTTGGCCGGTGGAACAATTGGATCTTCAACACAATTTATAAATATAGAACAAAATAATAATGATTTGACGAAAAACATATCGAACAAAAGTATTAATTCATTACACATGCTTTTACTTCCAGCACATGAAACAACAAAAACTATTGTTTTTATAAAAAATAAAAATATTAAAAAAAATTTTAAAATAAAATTAAATGACTTTGAAAACAATGCTCTAGAATTCAATGCTCAATTAATTTAAATAAAAAATTTTTTGAATTATCTTTTTTATATTTTAAAACCTATAAAAAGATTTAATTTCATTTACAACATCTTTTACCAAAATTTTATCTATCCAATCTCTCCTATTTTGTGTGAAAATAACTTTTGCATTGCTTGCTAAAGGGATCCACTCTGGATTTTTTTGTCGCATCAATGCAATTATAGGAATTTTTAATGCTGCCGCTAAATGAATAATCGATGTTTCTACTGACACTATTAAATCACAACATGAAATAATTGCTGGTAATTGAAAAAAATTAACATCAGCAGAAAAAATAAAAATTTTTTGTTTTGGACTATGAAATTCTTTTTTGTATTTTTCATATTCACCTGGCAAAACATTAATAATGTAATTTGAATTATAAAATTTATCAGTTTCTTTCAAAAACTTAATCAATTCAAACACTTTGCTTAACGACCAGCATCTTTTTTGATTCTTCGCAAAAACATTTATAAATATAGTTTTTTGTATCTGATTCTCCTTATTATAAATATTCCAATGTAGTAATTTTAATTTTCCATAATAAGACCATTTTTTAGGAAAAATTAAAAATGGAAATCTATTTTTTTTATCAACATTAATCCCAAAAATATTTCCAAAATAATTCGCATAAGTATTAGAAATATGTGGTTCATTTATATCATGTAAATTCTTCCAAAATAAAAATTGGTCAAATTTTTTAAATCTGATTTTTTTTATAAAATTAAACCATTTTATCGTATGACAAATTCCAACTATATAAGCGTTTTTGGAAATTCTTCTTAAATATTTAGCATATCTATGACTATTAATAGTCGCTAAAGAAACAATTAATGAATAATTCTCTTTTTTCGCATTTTTTATAAAATAATGCAGCTTCCAAAAAGTACTTGTATCTGTGTAAATTTTATTAAAATAATTTGTTGAGCGCAGCCAATGATACAATATGCCAAGTTTTACAGATATAAATCTTCTTAAAAAATTTTTACCACGTCCAGTATCTATCCACAAATCAATTTTGATATGCGGATATTTTTCATGAAAAGCTTTAAAATAATTTTGCATATAGGTAAAATCACCTATTGCCAAATGAGTTGCAAATAAAATTTTATTAGTTTTTTTAAGCAACATTTTCGGAATTAAATAGTCTTGATTTTTTTTTTTTAGTTCATTTTTTAAACTATATTTAAACAACATTTTGAGACTGTTCACGAGCTTTTTCTAATTCAACTTTAATATCAACTACTATTGAACTTATATTATAATTTGAACATTTTGCCAAAATAGTATTCGACTCTCGAACTAATTCTTGCAATATAAAATCTATTCTTTTGCCATTTTCAACATTTTTATCCTTAATAACCTCTTTTATTGCTGTTAAATGGCTATTAAATCTTGTTATTTCTTCATGAATATCAATTTTATTTAAAGTTGAATATAAATCTTCTAACTTCCCATTTTCAATTTCTTCATCATCTTCTTTTTGCGCTAAAATTTTTGAAATCAAATTTTTTTGTTCTTCCATTAATTTCTTAAATAAAATTTTTATTTTATTTATTTTTGATGCACAAATCGTAAACCGTTTTTCCAAATCTTGTTGCAAAGCCTTCCCTTCATTTTGTCTGCTTTCAATAACTTGATCTGCAACAATTTCAATATTTTTGATAATATCTTTTATAAATTTTGAATTTACATCTTCTTTTTCTGAAATTAAAATATTTGGCAAATCAAAAATATTAGAAACATTTAAATTTCCAGGAATATTAAATTTTTTTTTAATCAAATTGGCCGCATTTAAATACTCATCAACCAGTTTTAATGATAAATTAACTTTTTCTAAAATGCCAGCTCCTTCTATAGCTCTTACAGTCAAATAAACTCTACCTCGAATTAATTTTCTCTTTAGATTTTGATTAATTTCAAGTTCAAAGGCATTTAAAAAATACGGCAACTTACAAATCGATTCAAAAAATCTTGAATTAATTGATTTTATTTCAATAAAAATAGATAACCGATTGCCCTTTTTAACAGGTAATACAACTGTTTTACTACCATACCCCGTCATACTTAACAACACAATACACTCTCCTTTATAAGTTATGAAATATTTGCATAAACATTTTGCACATCATCTAAATCTTCAATAACTTCTAAAAATTTATAAACTTTTTCTTCTTGCTCTTTAGAATTTAAAGATACAAAATTTTTTGGAACCCATTCAATTGAAGAATATTCTACTTTAAATCCTACTTCTTGTGCACCTTTTTTAACTACATCCAATTCTTGAATGTTACAAATTATTGTAGCAATACCATCATTTATAATTACATCTTCAATATTATAATCAAGCATTTTTTCCAAAATTGCATCTTCATTTAATCCATCAGCAAATATTTTAATAACACCTTTATGTTCAAACATCCAAGCAACTGAACCCGATTCTCCTAATGTCCCACCCATTTTCGAAAACAGATGTCTTAAATCAGAAACTGTTCTTTTCTTATTATCACTTAATGTCTCAACGATTATAGCTATTCCATGTGGACCATAACCTTCATATGTGGCAGCTTCATAATTAACCCCAGCTAACTCCCCAGTTCCTTTTTTTATCGCTCTAGTTACATTGTCTTGCGGCATATTTGCAGCCTTAGCCTTTTCTATAATATCACGCAACCTAGCATTACCTGCAAGGTCACCACCCCCCTCTCTTGCCGCAACGGTTATTTCTCTTATTAGTTTAGTAAAAACTTTTCCTCTTTTTGCATCTTCTTTTGCCTTTTTATGTTTTATAGTAGACCATTTTGAATGTCCTGACATATTTCAATCTCCTAAAAAACCTAAAATTTTTAAATCCTATTATTTAAGCCTCAAAATACTCACCTAAAAAGTAACCTCCAAAAGAAAGTAGCAACGATGCTAATTCTTTCGGAAAAGCTACAGGAAAAATTCTAAATAATATAAAACTACAACCTCCAGATATAATCGATATAAAAGCAGCTTTTTTACTCAGTTTATTTTTGAAATAACAAAAAATAATTGGTACAAATAAACAACTAATTGAAAGTTCATAACTCTGTATTAGCATACTTATTATATCATCAGAAAAATATGCAACAAATAATGCCAAAAATCCCACCAACAAAGTAATAATTTGTGATATTTTCAATTTATTTTTATACCCAAAATATGTTAAATCAAAATCCTGACAAATATTTGAACTGATAGCACAAAGCAATGAATCTGCCGTAGAAATTAAAGCTGCTGCAATCCCACAAACAATTAAAATTAAAAAAAAGTCATTCGCCAAATTGCTAACAATAGCAACTAAAGGGCTCGCGCCAGGCAATATATTCAAACTTGAAATCTTGGCCAACATCCCAAAATAAACAGGAATAAAAGAAAATGAAATTATAAAAATACTTGAAAGTAAAGCCGAAAGAGCAGCAAGCTTTTTTGTTTTGGCGGCTAGAAAACGTTGAGCCAAATCTTGTTCTATAAAAGAAAACATCATTGGATTAAAAATTACAGGAAATAAATCGTTAAAATTTAAACCTCTATAAGAAAATAAACTAACTTTATTAATATTAATCAAAGATTGTGGATTTGAATAAATGCTAAAAATGAATAACCCGGCAAACAAAAAAACAATAAAAATAACTTGATATGTGTCTGTAACTGTAACAGCTTTTAATCCACCAATAACAGTATATATAATTATAAAAAACCAAAATGAAACAAAAATTATTTCATTATAAAAACCTAAACCTAACAAAAGTCCTCTAACTCCTATAACCTGTCCACCCAAAAGTCCAAACATTGTTAAAACAGAAAGTATAGATGCTATTTTTTTTAAAAAAACTGAACCATATTTTAATTCAAATAATTGAGCAGTAGTAGAAATATTAAATGACCTTAATTTTGATGCTATACCTAAACCTAAAAATAAAAAACCTAAAGTTATACCAAGGCTATAAAAAATTCCGAAATATCCAATCTTATAACTTTCTGCGGATGTGCCCAAAAGAGTCCCGCCACCAATTTGAGTTGCAACCAAAGTAAAAGTTAAATAAAAAAGGCCTAAATTTTTTCCTGCTAAAAAAAAATCTTGCGTTGTTTTTATTCCTCGCGAAACCCACAACCCTAAAATTAAATAAAAAATTCCCATTCCCAAAAAAATGGTCATAAAAAGAGAAATATCCATGATAAAAACCTTTTAAAACTTTATTAACATTAAAAACATTTAACTTAAAATTAATGAAATTAAAAATGAAATTAATTAAATAAAAAAATACATAGCCTTAATGGCTATGATGAATGGAATGGAAATTAAAGAAAAATTTAGAAGAAATTGTTTTTTTAAGACCTTTTATTAAAAAAGTCATAAAAACTCCTTTCTTTTATATACAAAATAATACTGATTTGAATTGTATAGATAAAATTAACTAAGTCAAAAATTTTAAGTTTTTATATTGAATTCATCAAAAAATTAAAATTTTATATTCTCCAGCTTAATTGACGATAAATTTTTGCAAAAGCAAAAAAACTTAAAGGATTATATATTTTTATAAATAAAAATAATAAACCTTTCACAGAGTAATCAACAGAAATAAAATTAAATAATCCAAAAATTATCTGATTAATCAATAAATATATAGATGTTATCATCAACAAAACTAATACATTATTTTTGGTTAACCTAATACTATTTTTCATTGCATTTATAATCCGCATATTTTTATCAATGATTAAATAATTTACCAAAATCAATCGTGCCGCTATGTACAAACCAGGAATAACAAACAAAATGATGCCACCAAATACAAGTAATATTATTAAAATATTTGCACCTATAAGCCGTAAAAGCTGAATTATCTTAAAATTTTTAAATAATAATTTTAAAGAAGACGTCCCGAAATCATGCAATTTTAAACAAAACCTTAAAAACCCCGCCCATAAACCAAAAATTAAAATTATACTAAAACACAAACTAAGTAAAAACCAGATACTTAAAAAAATTGAAGACCACCCAGTAAATAAATTTGACTTTGTTAAACTTAAAATTCCAGGAATAAACCATAATAAAGAAGAAACAAAACTTAATATAAAACAAATACTCCATGCAAAAAAGGTTTTTAATAAATGTTTATAAAAAATTAAAAAGGAATATTTAATTGTATCAAAAATATGTATTTGAACCTTCATCACATAAACTCCTTATACAATATATTTATCCATAACTATTAACAAATTTCAAAATAATTTAACTTGTTCTGAAATTTTTTCATTTAAAAGTTTTCTTCGTAAGAACAATATTTTTTTAGGATTAATCTGACGTCCACGAGTAGTCTTTTGTAACAAACCCATTCGTATTAAATAAGGTTCACAAACATCTTCAAGTGTTTGAGTATCCTCGCCTGTCATTGCAGCTAATGTTTCAATACCAACAGGTCCTCCGCCAAAATCTTTAATAATATGAGTCAATACTTTGCGATCAAGCTTATTTAGCCCATCCTCATCTATTCCTAAAAAATCTAATGCTTTATTTACAACTTCCAAATCTATATTAGAAAAATTATATACTTGAGCAAAATCACGAACTCTTCTTAAAATCCTTTTTACAATTCGTGGTGTACCTCTTGCTCTTTTTCCTATAATTAAAGCAGCCTCTGGCAAAATTTTGATTTTCCAAAAATTTGCACTTTGAATAACAATCTCAGCCAACGATTTTGCGTCATAAAAATCTAACCTTTCAATTATTCCAAACCGTGTCTGCAATGGTCCCGAAATCAGAGATGTTCTTGTAGTAGCACCAATCAGAGTAAAAGGTTTTAATGGCAATCGAATAGATTTTGCACCTGCACCTTGTCCAATAATCATATCAACACAAAAATTTTCCATTGCACTATACAAAATTTCTTCCACGTTTTTTGGAAGTCTATGAATCTCATCGATAAATAAAATTTCACGCTGTTGCAAATTGGAAAGAATTGCAACCAAATCACCACTTCTTTCTAAAATTGGTGCACTTGTAACTTTTAAATTTATATCTAATTCTTTTGCTATAACTTTCGCTAAAGTTGTTTTACCAAGTCCAGGCGGACCAAATAATAATAAATGATCTAATTGTTCTTCTCTTAATTTTGAAGCTTTTACATAAAGTTTTAATTTTTCTTTTATTTCACCTTGACCCAAGTATTCATCAAAATTATTAGGTTCAAAACTTAAAACTTTATCTTCTGATGTTTCTTGCAAATTTAATAATTCCAAAGGAACATCTAAACTCATTTAATTTACCTTATTTAAGCAAAACACAAAGAAAAATAAATATTTAAACAACCTTAGTATATTCTCTAAAATTTTCTATGCAAAATTAAAATTCACCCTTCATTTTATCTGCCTTTTTGATAAAATACTAATGGGTTGCTAGCTCAATTTGGTAGAGCAACAGACTCTTAATCTGCAGGTTCAGGGTTCGAGTCCCTGGCAACCCACCAAAGATAAATTCATAAAAGTAAAATTATAATAAAAATTCTTAAGTTTTTTAAAATTCTTAATTTTTTTGCAAGATACAAATATATTAATGAATGTTAAAAATATCATAAAATTCTAAACCCAACATAGAAATGCAAGAGTGGCGGAATTGGTAGACGCACTGGCCTTAGGAGCCAGCCCTCGAAAGAGGATGGGGGTTCGAATCCCCCCTCTTGCACCATTTTCTTCAACTACTTTTAAAATTCCCAAAAAAGGAGAAAAAAGTAATCATGGAAACAAGAAAAAAACCCAAAAACGATTTAAATATAAAAATAATACCCAAATCTTCTCATTTGTTTCAAGCAGAAATCAAAGTTGCTTCAACAATAATATCCAAAATCTATGAGCAAATCCTTGATTCATACAAAAAAAGTACCTCACCCCAAGGATTTAATAACAAAAATATACCACTAGAATATATAAAAGAAAATTATCAAAAAGAAATTGAGTGGGAAATAAAAAATTTTTTATTTAAACATTTTGTATTTGATTTTTTAATGGAAGAAATAATAAATAAAAAAATTCATTTAACAAATTACCCCCGATTGGTAGATATAATTACAAATCAAAATGACGAAATTATATTTATTTTTGATTTGTCAATAGCAGAACCTATTGAAATTAAAGAATGGAAAAATTTTATTTTCCGTCCACCAAAAAGAAAAAGATATAAAGACCTAGACAAACAAGTAACTTTATTTCTAAAAAAACAAATCTCATTATTTAAAAAACATCCACAAAATATAATTCAAGAAAATGACTGGGTTTGTTTTGAAGCTATTCCTTTAGATAAAAATAAAAAACAACTTTTGGATAATCACAAAAAAATATATTGGTTAAGAGTTAGTAATAAATACATAAAAAAACCTTTTCATTCATCTTTATTAAATAAAAAAATTGGAGACTCCTTTATTACAAATAATCTAGCCATCAAAAATGAATTTTCACCCCATAATGAAGAAGAAAATCATCATTTATTTTTTATAAAAATTAAAAATATTACTAAGGGAACTTATTTTTGTTTAGATTCATTTAGAAATAATTTTAAATTAAAAAGTAAAACCGAAGTTCATAAAAAATTAATTGAAGTTTTTTCTTACAGAAACGACATCTCTCAACGTAAAGCAATAATAGAAGAATTATTTCACATTTTACTTTCTAAACATCGCTTTGAAGTAGCAAAACATTTTGTCATAAGGCGTCAAGAAGATATTCTAAATATGCTAAAAACACATCCTGATTATCAAGTTTATAAAACACAAGAAGATTTTATGAACAATATAGAAACTCTTGCAGAAAAACAATTAAAAGAGGAAATTTTAATTGACCAATTAGCATATAAAGAAAATATTAAAGTTGATCACAAAGACATTCAATCTTATTTATATTTATTTAACAATAATCGATTAAAAGAATTTGTATATTTTCGACCAATACTTGAAAAAATTGAAGATTCAGATAAAACTCTTCAAACAGGAATATTAAAACAATCCGTTTTGCGTGAAAAAACATTGAATTATATAATACATATTTTAACCAAATAAATTTTTTATGAGAAAATCAATAATTTCATTATTACTATTATTTCATTTTTTATACATATTTTGTATGCAAAATCATCAAAACATAAACCCTCCTACACAACAACAAAACTCAATTGATGAAGCGATTCAAATTGTAGATGCCACAAATACCTATAAAGACGAACACTGGATTTTTCAAAATTTATTAAAAATAAAAATTATAATCTTTTTACAAAAATATTTATCTGAGCATATAAACTTTGAATCCTATGAAGAAAAGAGGATTAATTTAGATAAAACCACGAGCGAATATATTTATAAAAAGTATTTAAAACTAAATGACCAAACATTATTTTCAAATTTATGCATTAATTTTTTTAATTTTTTAGACACAAACCGTAAGACTGATAATCCTATATTAAAACAAGCTTATTTTTCAGATGAATTGCAAGAAATATATACGGTTATTGCAATGCTCGAGCCACTTCATTTTGCATCAATCCTCGGTTTAGAAAATATTATAATTAAATTGCTAAATCAGGGTCATGATCCTGATTGTAAATCATTCAAATTTTATATAAAAACCCCCATATATTTTTGCGCATTTAATGGTCTTACAAATGCAGTAAAAAAACTTTTGCAAAAAAACGCAAATCCTGAAGGTGCAATCCTAAGAAGTCATGTTGAAAAAATAACTCCCTCTGGACCTATAATTACACCTAATCCTTGGATTACAAGTGCACATCAAGCCATTTTATGGTATAAAAACAAACCTGAAATACTACAATTATTAATTGATGGCAATGTAAATTTAAACATTATTTCTCCAGAAACGTCCTTTTCACATGGTAATCAAAAAATTAATCTAATAGGAACTCCATTACAATGGGCCCACCAATTAAATCACCAAAATGCAATAAATTTATTGGAGGATAAATATATACCAGAATATTACATCCCTACGCCCATGTGTAACTTAATATAAATAAAAATTGTCCTTGAAAAATTCGTTTTTATCCTATAAAATCAATATAAAATGAGCTTATTATTTTTGATAAATAAACGTAGGAGCAAGAATGTCATTCACATATAAACCAAGTAACATTAAACGAAAAAGAAAACACGGATTTAGAAAAAGAATGAAAACAAAAAACGGCCGTAAAATTATCAATAAAAGACGAGCAAAAGGCCGTAAAAGATTAGCTGTATAAAATAAGGATCGATATTTTTCGATCCTTTAATTTTATTTAGAGATGATAAAAAATAAAAAATTTTTCTCTTTTAATAAAAAAGAAATACAAGAATATTTTAAAGTTGCAAAACTAAAATGCCGCAATTCCGGTTTAAAACTTCTACAAGCACCAATAAAAAACAAACTTCAAAAAGAAAACCTTGGCAAATTGTTAATCATTATTCCAGGCAAATCTGGAAATGCAGTTCAGCGAAATAAAATCAAAAGGCAAATCAAAGTTGTTTTTTTTAAAGAAGAACTTTATAAAAAACCGATCATATCTATTTTATTTGTTTATAAACCAGCAATTAAATTAACATTTCATCAAATAAAAGAATTTTTAATAAAATGCATCTAAAAAAATTTTTAAATGATATTATTTTTTTCATTATTGATTCAATACGACCATTAATAGGTCCAACCTGCTGTTGCATTTATCCAATAACTTGTCGTAATTTTACAAAATCAATTATAAAAGAAAAACCATTTTACATAGCTATTCCATTAATCATTTTAAGAATATTAAGTTGTAATCCAATCACAAAACTAATTTTGCAAATTCAATACAATAAGAAAAACAAATAAAATATTACTTAACTCTGCCAACCTCTACAGTCGTCATTCCTTCGGAAATAAAATATTTAGCCGCAATTTTATTCAGTTCATCAAGAGTGATATTTTGTACCACATTTAAAACTTTATCATAATAATCAAATCCAAGTTCATAATCCTTTAATCGTGCAAACATATTAGATAAAGCCTCATTGCTTGTTGTTAAATCTATTAATTGATTTAAATACATTTGTCGAGCTGAGCTTAACTCACTTAAAGTAACACCTTGTTTACCTATTTTATCTATCACATTTAAAAGCAATTCTTTTGATTTTTCAATGTTTTCTAAGCTTAAAATTGAACCAATATAATCAAATCCATGTTCTCTTGATGCTCCTGCAGCAAACATTCCAAATGCGGCATAAAATAACCCTGTTTTTTCTCTTAATCTATATAAACGAGAACCTAACGAATAAAAACTTATAAAATCTAAAATCTTTAATGGTGTTAAATCTTCATCATAAATATCAATTTTGCTTGGTTTTCCTAAAAGTAAAACAACCTGATCCCGTAGCATATAATGTTTTATCTCTTTAGCTCTAAACTCTGCCTCCGGATAATCAATTAATTCAATTTTTTCACCGTTCCAATTATTAAAAATAGTTTTTACGACTTCTTCTATTTTATTTAAATCGAAATCACCAACAACTGATAAAATCATATTTTTAGGCGATACATATTTTTTATGCATTTCTTTTAAATCCTGATATGACGCATTATTCAAAATTTCAATAGCTTGATCAAAAGTCCAATCATATGGATGATTGTTATAAATATTATTTTTTAATAATTTAATTGCCATGTCAGTTGCCGAATCTTTTCTTCGTTGATATGAATCAATAAACATCTTTTTCAATTTTTCAACAGCATCTTTAGGAAAAGTTGGCTTAGTTAAAACATTTATAAATTTTTCAAAAATTAAACTATAATCCTTATTCAATAAGGATATAGCTGCCCCAAAAACACCAAATGAATAACTCGAACCAGTCATTTCAAAAAAGTTAACATTTTCTTGCTTTGTTGCTCCCATGGAACCTTCCATTAATGAGATCATCATTAAGTGCAAAAGGATTCCTTCCCTTGCCTCAGAAAAATATGAAGCTTGTTTAAATCTACAATTTACATTCAAAATTGGCCATTGATCTCGCCTGTGTAAAATAATAGTTAGGCCATTATCAAGCTCAAAAGTTTTATCCGGTTTTGGAAAAGCAAAATCTAAAGGATTTGGATCTGGTAAACTTTCAACAAATTTTGGATGCTCAATTGGTGTTGTTCTTTGATATTTTTTCAATATTTTTACATCCATCAAATCCGATTCTTCTTTTGCTTTTAACCAAAATTCCTTCTTATGTTCTGGTAAAGGTAAAAGTTGAATTTGATTAACAAAAAATGGATCTAAATAATTTTTAATAAAACTTTGTATATCATCAGAATTAATTTTAATAAAATCATCCACCCGCTTGAATATTTCCGTTTCATCTTTTGTTGCCATATAAGACTGAATCCAGTCATATGTAAAATTTTGTAAATTCTGTAAATTTTCAAAGTACTCTCTTCCTTTTGTATTGATAACTTTTATTAATTCTTCTTTTGTTACCCCATTTTTTATTATTTTTTCAATCTCTTCTTGTATTATTTTTTTACATTCTTCAAATTTGCCCTCTAAAGGCTGAAACAATACAAAAAACACACCCGATTCAATCAAATGATCAACTGCAACTTCTACAGAGATTGCAATTTTTTCTTCGTCAACTAATCGTCTATAAAGACGACTCCCTTCGCCTTGCCCCAAAATAAATTCTATAAATGAAACCAATATCTCATTTTTTTCTTTTAATCCAGGAATAATCCAATAAAGACCTGCTCTTTCTCTTTGGACATCTTCATAAATAATTGTTTGATATGTAGTTGTTGTACGCGATAATGGAGGAAATTTTTCTTTTTTTAAACTCTCTGTTTCAATCAAATCTTCAACTTCGCCTTTAATAGGTTCAAAATGTTTTTTTACTTCGTTTATAACTTCATCAATATTAATATCACCTACTACAAATAAAGTTGCTCTTTGTGGACCATAATATTTTTTATAAAAATTTTTTAAATTTTGTGCAGATAAATTTAAAAGATCCTCCTTAAATCCAATAATAGGAAAATGATATGCATAACAAGCGGGATACGCCGTTAAACATGCTTTTTCCAACATTACATTCCAATATCGATCCTTATACATTTTTAATTCTTGAATAACTGCATGCAACTCGGAAGCTAAGTGTTGCTCTTCAAAACGGGCATTTTCCATGCAATTGGCAAGAATCGAAATAAATGGTTTCCAATTGTTTTTATCCGATTCAAAATAATAACTTGTTATATCCTTTGAGGTAAAAGCATTAAATTCAGCCCCATATTTTCTTGCAATTGCATCAATATCACCTTCTGATAATTTATCGGTTCCTTTAAAAATCATATGCTCAATCAAATGAGCAAGTCCTTTCTCACCAGCATGTTCAATCCATGAACCTATATCATAAGCAATTTGCATCAGAACTTTCGGTGCTGAATCATTTTTAAAAATTAAAATTGTCATTCCATTACTCAAAACAACTTTTTTCATATTTTCAGGTTTCATTTTAAACTCTACTTTCGTCGTTAAAATAGGCAACTCACTTTTTGAACTGCCGGATATAAAATAAGGAACTACAAAATTAAAAAGAACAATAAAAAAAATAGCAATAAAAGCCACAATCCACCATTTATATTTTTTTATTAGATCAATTAACCCCATACTTTCTCCTAAAATAAATGTAGCATCAATATTTTAAAAAATCATTCTTTTATTTTATGTAAAATAACTTAAACTTATAAAATATAAATTGTTATCAGATAATTTAGAAATAAAATGAAAATATTAATATTACGTGTCTCTTCAATTGGTGATGTAATACATACCTTACCCGCAATATTCTTAATAAAAAATGTTTTACCTAATTCTAAAATTTATTGGGTTGCACAAGAAAAAGTTTCAAGTTTATTGCTCAATCAACCATATTTAGAAAAAATATGGATACTTCCTAATAAATTTTTATCAATTAAAAATTGGAAAAAAAGCATTAATATAATCAGAGATATTAAAAAAACTAAATGGGATGCAATTTTAGATTTTCAAGGCATAGTTAAAACATCCATAATTTCTCTTTTGCTAAAAGGATCTAAATATGGATTCGACTTTAAAAATGCAAGATTTTGTCTCACCTCTTTTTTTACAAACCATCATATAAATCCTAATTATAAAAATATAATTCAAAAAAATTTTTCGCTTGCATCATATATGCTTTTACATAAAAATTTAAAATATTTTAAAAGTCCCGCAATACATGAATTAAAAAAAAAATTTCATCTTAATTTCGATAAAAAAAATAAAAATTCCATTAATCAATGGTTAAAATATCATAAAATAAAACAATTTATTATTCTTTCTCCAAATACAACTTGGCCTTCAAAACACTGGCCTTTAGACAATTGGAAAAAATTAATTACTTTATTAATAAAAAATAAAAATTTTTCTCAACAATATTCAATTTTACTACCTGGCAAAGATCATGGTTTTCAAGCCAAAAAAATAGAACAAGAATATAAATCATTTAAAAATAATATATATTTTTGTCCAAAATGGAATCTTAAACAAATAGCTTATTTAATATCTAAAACCCATATGCTTATTGCACCAGATACAGGACTTTTACATTTAGCTGATTTTTTAGATAAAAAAACAATAGGCATATTTGGTCCAACAAAATCGTCCATTCATGGACCTTTTATTAATTCAGAAAATATTACAAATTCTATTCAAATTGAATGTCCTCACAAATATCAAAAAACACATGGTCAAAATTTAATAAAAAATAAAAAAACTGGAGTTAATATAAATTGTATGTATAAACTAACACCAGAAAAGCTCTATGAAAAAATATTAAAGTTAATAGATTTAAATGGATCATAAAGATGAAAAAAAAATTGATCTTATTTTTAGCCATCTTTAGCATAAATAACCCCTGCTTTGCAAAAGAAGTATCATTAAATCCTGATCTTGCCAAAAAAAATCATCTGCGTTTATCTCTTGATCAGGCTATCAAATTAGCAATCAAAAATAGACCCAGTTTAAAAGCATTTCAATATGCTGTTCAAGCAAGCAAACAAGATGAAAAAAAAGCACTTTCAGGATATAAACCTCAAATAAATTTAACTGAAAAACCATCTTTTCAATCCGGATATAAAGGTATCCAAAACGATGTGACCATTCAAGCTGATCAATTAATTTACAGCTTTGCTGGCCCTTTAGAAGAATATAAAATAGCTCAAAAAGGTACCGGAATTTCTGAATATCAAAAACTAAGACATCAAGAATTGATAATTTTTGAGGTTACAAGATCTTTTTTACAAAGTTGGTTACTACAACGAAAAAATAATTTCATAAAATATTTAAACAGCTCATCAGTGCAAAATATAAAAAAATCTGAACATGAAAATAAATTAAATCTTTTAGATAAAAATGTTTGGTTAAATGATGCGGCTACATATTCTGAAAATATATCTACTGTATATATTTATTCAGATGAACTGAAAAATGCGAGAAGCGAATTAGAATATTATATTGGAAAAAAATTTGAAAATGGAAAATCAAATTTAATACTCACTTGGGATAGCAAGCATGAAATTAAATTAGAAGCATTAAATCATTATTATAATAATGCAATAAAACATCGCAATGATATAAAAGAAAAGCAAAAAGAAATCGAACAACAAGAAGAATATAAAAATTTTTACAAAAAAACATATCTGCCTAGTTTAAGTTTAAATGGACAAGCAGGAAGAACTTCTGGAAATGCATCTAATTCAATAGGAGCAATTTTAAACTGGAGTATGTTTGATGGAGGAACAAATTATTATGAATCACAAAAAGCAAATGCAAATAAATTAAAAGCCTTAATGGAAAAAGATAGATTGATTCAATTAACAAAATTCGAAATACAAAAGTCATATTATGAACTTAATTCGATATTAAAACAATTGATTGCGAAAAATATAAGATTAACTCAAGCTAAAAATGAAATTATATTAAGAAAACAACAATTTGAAATCGGTGATATTTCAAAGGTTGATTTCGAAATAGCAAAATATAATTGGGAAACACAAAAATTTGATTGGTTAACAACAAAATTGAGTGCTGAATTAAAACTTAATGAACTCAAATATGCAAGTGGTTACTATGCCAAAAATTAAATAAATAGAATTGACAAATTTATTTTATTTTGTTTAGTCTATTTACTAGTTTAATTAAACGATTAGGAATAGTGATGAATTTAAAAAAACTTTTTTTAATAATTTTTTTGACAACGTCATTTTCTTCAAATAAAGCGTTAGTTAGTGTAGATGGTATAAAAAATTTACATGGTATTACATGGGTCATCTCTGTGGTTGATGTCCTAGATAAATTTTTTATACCACAAGAAAGTATATTACCTGACCTTCATGTTAATCTGTATGAGGTGCTGCGCAACAAAAAAATTAATAATTTAAATCTTTCAAAATATCTAAACAATGAGCTATCTGTTTATGCTCCTGAATTTATCAATAAAATTCTTTTATCATCAATCGAAAAAATACCTGGTATTTTTTCAAATATTCCTGCTGGATATTTTAGAGTTGAACAAATATATGAAAAAAATAAAAATAAATTAAATACTCAAAATGCCAGCGATCTTAAAGTTACAGAGGTCGCAATTTTTTCTATAGAAAAAATTGCAGAAAGTTTGTCACTCAAAATATTAAATCGCTCTATTGAAAATAGTCGCTTAACAAAACGATGTATTAAAATCCTAATGTTTACCTTGATAGCAATTTGTGGATGTTATCTAAGGCAAGCTTTAAATGAAAGTATAAAAAAAGATTTAGATCTGCCTGAACTAAAACAAGTAACAATTGATAGTTTCATAGAAAATCTTGTTATTGAGTTTTGTGGCGAAATGATTAACTTTTTTCTATTAGATGATCCTATAAAACAAAAGAAAATGCAACTTAAACAAAAACATGCAACTTTTTCATAAAACCGCTATAAAAAATAAACATATTTCTCTTTTTTTAGTCTTTTATTATAACTTCTTAATTGTTTTAATAATAAGTTCATCAAACATAAATAAATAAAATTGTAATCTATCTATAATAGTAAACAAGTTTTAGTTAAATTAAATCCTTACTTTTTTTTATTATTTTTGTATAAAATTATAATTCAAAATTCTCGTGAAACTTGGAGAGATAATGAAAACAACTAAACTAATAGTAATATTTTCTATATTAATAATCACATCTTATTTAAGTTATTTAATTTATAAAAAATTTTTCACAGTATTGCCAGAGTTACCATACAAAATTGAAATACCTCAAAAAAGAGATATTTATCAAACCATTCATGCCTCCGGAATTTTACAAATAAAAGATCATATTAAAATCGGAAGTTTAGTTGCAGGAACAATACGCAAAATCTATGTTCATGAAAATTCAATTGTAAAAAAAGGAGAATTACTCGCAGAAATTGACGATGGAAAAGAAGATACTGACGTTAAAAAAGCTGAAGGTGATCTAGAAAATACTCAAGCTCAACTAAAATACCAAAAAAATTATTATAATAGACAAAAACAACTATATGAATCAAAACAAATATCTAAAGATTTTTATCAACAAGTTACAAGAGATTATGAGCAAGCAAAAGCTATTGTAAAAAATAGAAAAGCTGAATTAGAACAAAAACAAATTGAATTTAATAACAAAAAAATTACATCTCCTACAAATGGGGTAATTGTTTCGATCGGTATCACAGAAAAAATGAAAATAACAACAGATCTTGATGCAACAGTTCTTTTTATAATAGCTAGAGACATCACAAAAATGGAAGCCATCTTAGATATTGATGAAAGCGATATCGGTCAAATACAAAAAGGTCAAATAGTAAAATTTACAGTAGCAACTTACTTAGATAAAATTTTTAAAGGAAAAATTGCAGATGTAAGCTATTCACCACAATTAAAAAATAATGTGCTTTCGTACAAAGCATTAGTAAATGTCAATGACATAAATAATATGTTACGACCAGGAATGACAATTAATGCGAAAATTAATGTCGCAAAATGTATAAATTGTCTTGCAATTAGCAGTCATGCTTTTCAAATTAACAGCAAAATTCTTGAAAAAATTGCACACAATTTAAAATTTGGATTTGTTCCTATTGATATTAAAAGAAAAAGATCGCTCCAAAAAGGAAATATCGGTAACTATCCTATAAAATATGTTTGGGCTGTTGAAAATAAAAATTTTGTAGAAAAGCCAATCAAAATAAATATAACTGATGATAATTATTTTGAAATCAAAGCAGGAATCGATCAAAACGATAAAATAATAGTTGATATTGACGAAGAAAATGAAATGGAAACATTATATAAAAAAATATTTAAAAGTAATCTATAAAAATGAATATAAATTTGTTATTAAAAACCTCAATTAGATGTATAAAAAAACATAAAGGTCGATCATTTTTAACAATCCTTGGAATTATAATTGGAATAGGATCTATCATTTCTACGTTATCTATAGGATATGGAGCTGAAGAAAAATTAAAGAAACAAATTTTAAGCATGGGACACAATTTTATTTTTATACAACCAGGAAAAATGGTCGAAGAAGGAAAAACAAATTTAACACAACGAAAAAAACCTAACCATATTACAGAAAAAGATGTATTAATTTTTCAACATCAAATTCCTGAAATTAAAAAAATCACTCCAATTATGTTTGCACGTGATATAATAAGCAATGATTGTAATAATGTCTTAGTTGACATAAAATGTGGAAACGAAAATTATTTAGATATAATTGGAAGAAAAATAAAAATTGGAAATTCTTTTACCAAGCATCATCTTGCAAAAAGTTCAAAAGTTGTTGTATTAGGAAGTAAAACTGCAAAAGATCTTTTTAATTCATTAAATCCTATAGGAAAAACAATAAAAATTAAAAATGTTTTTTATACTATTATAGGTATAACAAAAAAAATAAATAACTATATGGGTATTATGGATCCAAATTTAGATATTTATCTACCTATTTCAACAGCAAGAAAGCAAATTTTTCAAAAAAATTCAAATAAAGTTCACGGAATTGCTATTTCTATTTACAACACAAAAGACATACCCAAAGTTGTTCGAAAAATTAATAGAATTTTAAGATTTCACCATCGTTTAGAAAAAACTGAACCAAATGACTTTACAATTATTGATCAACAATCAATGATAAATGCTGCTAAAACTTCTTCCAATATCTTAACACTTCTTTTATTAATAATAGCTTCTATATCATTACTTGTTGGTGGAATTGGAGTTATGAATATTATGCTTGTTTCAGTCTCCGAAAGGACACAAGAAATAGGAATTCGTATGGCAATTGGTGCAACAACTGAAATTATTTTAAAACAATTTATTTTTGAAGCAATAACTCTTTGCCTGATCGGCGGAATTATCGGAATATTATTTGGTATAATAATACCTCATATTATTAGTTTATTTACAAGTTGGCCTGTTGTTATTAAGCTCTCAAGTATAATATTTGCATTTACTGTAACATTCATGGTGGGTGTTATTTTTGGATATTACCCTGCAAAAAAAGCTGCTAAATTAAATCCTGTAAATGCATTAATTGGAAAATAGTTTTTAAATATTTGGTTTGATCAATGATTAAAAATAAATTTTTCTTGTTTATAATAATTTTTTTACTTATCAGCACTGTAATTTTTGTATATTTTAGACTTTCAAAGAAAAAGGAACAACCTTTATTTCAAACACAAAAACCATTTAGGCAAGATATTGTACAATACGTCAACTCCTCTGGAACGCTTAAAGCTAAAGAACAAATAACAGTTGGAAGTTTGGAAGCAGGAAGAATTATTAAGATTTTAGCTGACGATAATGATGTTGTAAAAAAAGACCAAATTCTTTCAATAATTGATAATGGAATTGGAGATAGTCAAGTTAAAAAAAGAGAGGCCGAATTAAGAGAAGCCAAAGACAAATTACAATACCAAGAAAAATTTTTCAACCGCCAAAAACAATTGTATGAATCAAAACAAATATCAAAAGATTTATTTGAACAATACATAAGAGATCTTGAAACACTCCAAGAACAGGTTAAACAAATACAAGCAGAATTAGAAATTGCTAAGAAAACATATGATAATCTATTTATTAAATCTCCCGCTGATGGGATTGTAATCTCTAAAAAAATAGATTTAGGGCAAATGATTACAGCAAGATTTCAAGCAACCGTTCTTTTTGTAATTGCTAAAGATTTACATGAAATGGAAGCTAATGTTGATGTAGATGAAGCTGATGTAGGATTAGTACACGAAGGTCAAGAAGCAATGTTTACTGTTGATGCATTTCCCAAAAAACAATATTTTTCAACAGTTCATCAAATCAAATATCTCGCTGAAATCATAGATAATGTGGTTACATATGGAGTAATAATTAATGTTGATAATCCAGATTTAAAATTAAAACCAGGGATGACAGCAGATGTAGATATAAAAGTTGCTGAAGCCAAAAATGCCTTGGTCGTAAAAAATAAAACATTACGGGTCAGTGATGATTTATTATCTGTTGTTGCTAAAAAATTAGGATATCAATTTGAAAAAATACCACAAAGAGAAATTGCTCCTGGAATAGATTATTTATGGATTTTTGAAAATGGAAATAAATTTAGACAAATTAAAATTAAAATAGGAGCACGTGAAGGAAGTATGACACAAATAATTAATGATGAAATAAATGAACATACGAATATAGTTTCTGAAATTACAGCAGAAGAAAGAGAAAACATTTTACTAAAACAAATATTTTCAAAACCAGGGATTGGTCAAACTAAAAAAGAAAAATAATGAACAGTATAGAAACAAAAAATTTGTTTAAAACTTATAAAATGGGAGAAATGGAGGTACAGGCACTCAAAGGAATAAATTTGAAAATAGAAAAAGGTGAATTTGTTGCAATAACAGGAACTTCTGGTTCTGGCAAATCAACATTAATGCACCTAATTGGTTGTCTTGATGTTCCTTCGTCGGGTGATTTTTTTATTGATAATAAAAATGTAAGTAAAATGACCAAAAATGAATTAGCAAAAATTAGAAATAAAAAAATTGGATTTGTTTTTCAAAAATTTTATCTTCTACCCGACTTAAATGCCATCGATAATATTGCTTTACCAATGCTTTATGCGGGCCAACCAGAATCAATAGCACGCAAAAAAGCAATGGAAATTTTGAAAATGGTTGATCTATATGATCGTACACAACACTATCCTTATCAATTATCTGGAGGTCAACAACAACGTGTTGCAATTGCTCGCGCACTAATAAATAATCCAAGTTTGATATTAGCAGATGAACCTACTGGAAACCTTGATTCAGAAACAGGCAATGCAATCTTAGATCTTTTTACAAAATTAAATAACAAAAAGGCTGTAACTGTAATCTTAGTAACTCATGAATCTGAAATTGCACAAAGAACAAAAAGAATAATTGAACTTTTGGATGGCAAAATAATATCAGATAAAGAAATAAAAAAATGAACACATATCAATTATTTTTAACCGCAATGCGGTCTTTAAATCATCATAAAATGAGATCTCTTCTAACAACTTTAGGTATAATCGTAGGAGTTATATCAATTATTGCAGTAATGTCTATAGGTGAAGGTGCCAAAGACAAAGTTCAAAAAGAAATCGAAGGTCTAGGGACCAATTTTATTATAGTTCTTTCTGGTTCCCCTAAGCGTCTTGCACAAAGTAGAATGAGTGGAGCTTATCTCACATTAAAACCCGAAGATTATGAAGCTATAATTGAAGAATGTGACGATGTTGCACTCGCCTCTCCAGGAGTACAAAAAATTAGAAAAGTAATATATGAAGGAAATAACTGGCAACCAATGATAGGTGGTGTCAATGAACACTATTTGCAAATAAGAAATTGGCCACTTGTTGCTGGAAGATTTTTCACTAAATACGAAAACAGAACTAGCAAAAAAGTAGCTGTAATTGGTCAAACTGTTTATAATGAATTATTTGATAATCAAAATCCAATAGGCAAAATTATAAGAATAAAAAAATTACCCTTTAAGGTAATTGGAGTCTTAGAGGAAAGAGGAAAATTACCAGATGGCAGAGATGAAGATGATATTATTTTAATACCATTAAGAACCATGCAAAGAAAAGTTGAAGGAATACACAATAAAAATTTTGCTGCAATAATAATTTCAGCCAAAAACAAAACACGCATGAACCAAACCGCCAGCGAAATAAGATCAATTCTTAGACAACAACATAAATTAAAAGAAGATGAAGATGATAATTTTACTATTTTTACTCAAAATGATATTTCTCAAGCTTCCGATGCAGCATCAGCCGTATTAAATATTCTTTTATTAATCATAGCATCTATATCTTTAATTGTTGGCGGAATAGGAATTATGAATATAATGCTTGTATCTGTAACCGAAAGAACACGCGAAATTGGAATTCGTATGGCTATTGGCGCAACAACACAAACAATATTAAATCAATTTATTATTGAAGCAATAACAATTTGTTTAATGGGAGGCTTGCTAGGAATAACTTTTGGAATCTTAATTGCAAAAATAGTTGGATACTTTTTAGCATGGCCAATCTTTATATCAATACAATCTATTGCAATATCAATATCGTCTTCCGTATTAATTGGATTATTTTTTGGATATTATCCTGCAAAAAAAGCCTCTTGCTTAAATCCTGTAGAGGCATTACTTGCAGAAACGTAAAAAAGTTCATTTAATTTTTTTCAAAGAAAAATAATTTCCTTTCTTTTTTACCCAACTTATAACTTTTGGCATCTTTTAAATAGCGTTCATTTTTTAAATGTGGTTCCCACTCAGAAGTTCCCCAATAAATCAATTTTTTATCTTTATAAAAACAAGTTTCCCGAAACATTCTACAAAGTTCATAATCATCTAAAGCTGCCCGAGTTACAAAAATATCAATATCAAATTGTGTTTTACGCAAAAAAGTTCGCCAATCAAAATCAATAATTTCAACTTTTTTCAAATTTAATTCTTCAACAATTGTTTTTAAAAATTTTTGTTTCTTTTTTGTAACTTCAATTAAATATACTTTCAAATCAGTGAAAATAATTTTTAAAGGCAAGGCTGGAAATCCAGCGCCTGTACCTATATCGGCAATAGAATTAACTTTTTTAAAATCAATGAATTTTATCAACGCCAAAGAATCTAAAAAATGTTGCCTAACAACGCCTGCTAAATTTTTTATAGAAGTTAAATTAATATCTTCATTCCATTCAAGCAATAATTCCGCATATTTTTGAAATTTTTTTAATTGTGCAGCATTTAAACTTTCCTTCTTCTTAAATTCAACCCAACTCTTTTCCGCTGGTTTTTCCCTAATCTTTGACATTATAATCTCCTGTATCTTCAAATTATAGTCCTCAAAATAGTCTCTTTGATAAAATACAAGTGTAAACTAAGATTTTTTAAAAATAAAAAAAGGAAAACAATGAAGATTTTAATAAAAATTTTAATGATTTTCATCTTAGTAACAGGAATATTAACATTAAATTCAGACAATCGAATATTATTTTATCTACAAAATCCACCTAAAGCTTCAATTGATCAAGCTGAAAAAACTTTATTAAAACAAAAAACAATAAATAAAATAGAAAATTTAATAAAAAAAACACCTGGTCAAGTAAGTTCTAAACTTTTAAAAAATGAAGCTAAAAAATATTTTATGCCCAAACTTAGTGGATTTATAGCTCTATATTCTGGATACATAGACTATTCAAATCCCGATGGATTAATTTCTTTTCCTTTACGACATACTAAACCGAAACTTTACTTGATTATAACCCCTCGAATAAAATTAATCCACGCAAAAGGTAATACAGTCTCTCATAAGGAACTTGATCCAACTTTTATCAAAGAAACACAAATATATCTTTTTGAAAAAAAAGAAGATGAAAACAAACAATTATACTGGTCTGTAAAAAAACAAGATCTTCCCAAAAACAACAGAATCAATCCTCTTTCTGTTGTTTTATTAACAAAACCAAAAAATATTTACATCCCAACAGGCGACTATTTAACAAACAAAAGCCAACATATAATTTTGCCAAACAATATTTATGTTGTTGGAAACATCGATAATACCAAAGTTGCATTAAATATCATTGGAGCAAAGCGTTACTTTGAACATATAGGATATAAAGAAGAAAAAATTGGAGATAATTTGATTAAAAAAATTATCTCTAACATGTAAATTGTTTAATTTTTTTAACCAAATTTGTTGTTGCGTATCCTTTTTGATAATCAACAATATGAACCCTCCCTCCTGATCTGATCATAAAATCATAACCCGCAACTTTTTCTTTGTAATAATCTGCACCTTTTACCAAAACATTTGGGTGTAGATATTCTATTAATTCTTTTGGAGTATCTTGATCAAAAGAAACAACAAAATCAACAACCGTCATTGCTGATAAAAGTCTCATTCTTTCATCAATATTTTTAATCGGACGTTGATTTCCTTTGAATCTTCTAACGGAGTCATCTGTATTAACAGCAACAACTAAAATATTACCTTGTTTTTTGGCCTCTTGTAATAAATGAAGATGACCTGAATGTAGTAAATCAAAACATCCATTAGTAAAAACAATTTTTTTATTTTCCAGCTTAAGCCAATCTAATTCAATTTTTAACATTGCCCAATTATGAAAAATTTTTTCACAATGTTCTACATTCTTATCAATTAATTCATCAAGACTCACTGCATATGTTTTTAAATGTGAAACGGCAACAGCTGCTGCATGATTTGCCAACATTAAACATTGTTTCATTTCAAGACCAACCGAAAAACCCAAGGCTAAAAAAGCAATAACAGTATCTCCTGCACCTGTTAAATCATAAACTTCTTTTTGACATGCAGGAATATAAATATCTTTTTTTTCAGATACAAACTGAATCCCTTTTTCTCCTAAAGTTACAATTAAACCATCCAAATTTAAACACCTACAAATTTTTTTTCCATTTTCAACAATAGAACATTTAGTAGACAAATTTAAAAAAGATACCAGTTGACAATATTCTTTATAATTAGGCTTTATATAATTTGAACCAAAATATTTATCAAAATTTTTACCTTTGGGATCCACGATAACTGTACACTGTCTTTTTTTAGCTTCTTGCATTATTTTTGATAAAAATTCTTTTGATAAAACACCTTTTAAATAATCGGAAATCAAAATAATACTTTTATTTTTTATGATTTTATTTAGTTTGGAAGTTAGATTAATAAATTCATTTTCTGTTAACGGCTTATCATCTTCGACATCTATTCTTAAGAGTTGTTGTCCCTCCGCCATTACTCTTTTTTTACATGTTGTTATTCGTTGGTTGCTTCTGATCAATCCAAAAGTATCAATTCTATTTTGTTGCAACATCGAAAAAACTTTTTCACCTCTTGAATCATCTTTTCCAACTATCCCAATTAAATCAACTTTACAACCAATATGACGACAATTTAATGCAACATTTGCAGCGCCTCCTAAACTCCAATCTTTTTTTGTTGTTTTTATAATAGGTACTGGAGCCTCTGGTGAAATTCTTGTAACCTCACCAAAAATATATTCATCTAACATAATATCACCAACAACAATAACATGTTTTTCTTTTGCAAATTGTTTAACTTTATTAATTATATTTTTCATACTTATTCACTTTTCAAATAAAAAATTAATAACATATTTTTTAAATAAAATTTATGACCAAAAAACTAACAAAAAGAATCGATAACTTTACATATAATTACTGTATAATAATTTTATTACAATAAAAATTTTTAAATAAACTAATAAATAGGAGAAAAAAATGAAATTGCAAATTTCTTTTGATTTAGCAAACTTAGATCAATGTATAGAAATTGCTGAAAAAGTAGTACAATACGCCGACATTTTAGAGGTTGGTTCTTCTTTAGTTTTAAAAGAAGGAATAAAAGCTGTTGAAATATTTAAAAAACAATTTCCACAAAAAGAAATTTTTGCAGATATTAAATTAGTTGATCGTATAGACGGAACAATCAAAAATTATGCTGACGCAGGAGCAAGTTATGTAACAATACTTGCAGGTACAAGCAACGCAATAATTCAAGAAGCTTCCCAACTAGCACATTCGAGAAATATAAAAATCGCATTAGATTTAGTTGATTCATACTCCATAGGACAATCAGCTATGGATGCAAAAGCTTTAGATATAGATTTAATTATATTTCATGGACCTTATGAATCATCTCGAGTTACAGAAATATTAGAAGAATGGCAAAGCGTACGCGGAAATACAAATCTACCAATTTATATAGCTGGAGGAATAAACAAAACAAACATAGATAAAATACTTTCATTTAAACCTCAAGGTATAATTATTGGAGAAGCTATAACAAAATCTGACAATCCAACAAAAGAAGCAGAATTTTTTAAGTCTCTACTTAAATAAATACCAAAGGGATTTATAAAATGTCATATAAAATAAAATTTATCTTATTTTTAATAATCGTATCAATTGTTATAATTATTTGGAGTTTTTGGCGAATTAAAAAAACAAGCCTTTATTTAAACATTCATCGTCTATAATAACAAAAGATCCAAATCGAAGGGTTGTAATGAAAAATATATTTAAATATGAAGTACAAGAAATTTTAAAACCAACTAATTTAATGGAAATATCAGATGAACAAATAAATGATCATTGGAAACTTTATGAAGGTTATGTTTCCCAAGTAAATAAATTAAATTATGATTTAATAGAACTCACAAAAAAAGGACAAGCCGACAGTCTTCTTTATGCAGATAGAAGAAGACGATACGGCTTCGAATATAATGGTATGGTGTTACATGAATTATATTTCGGAAATTTAACTTCAAAATTATATGATCTTGAAACTAGCAAATTAAAAAATCAAATTATACAAACTTGGAGTTCATACGAAGATTGGTTAAAAGATTTTATAAACACAGGAAAAACTCGTGGTATAGGATGGGCAATTTTATATGCTGATCCAAGAACAGGCCAATTAATAAACGTTTTTGTTCAAGATCATGAACTTGGCCACATTTCTGAATTCATACCAATTTTAGTAATGGATGTTTGGGAACATGCATATATGGTAGATCATAAAGCTGGCGACCGCAGTGATTATATAGAAGCATTTATAAAAAATATCAATTGGGAAGAATGTGAAAAAAGATATTTGCAAGCAAAAGAAGGCAAAATTTTAAAAAGATTTTAATCAAATTTGATTTTATTAAAATCTTTAATGATAAGAAAAAAATAAATAAGCATTTTATTTAAAAAATATTTATTATAAAATTATCTAATTTTTGATTTTTCGTCCTTTTTTTTGTTTTCTTTTTTTTCTTATCTTCAAATTGCAATGAATACAATTTTTCAAGTTCTTTAATTGTTGTAGATTCTTCGGGTGATTTATCTTTTCTATAGCCTATAAAACGAGGAAATCTTAGGGCCATACCTTGATGCTCTTTTGTCTCCCCCGCCGTATGGAGTGGAGAAAGTGTAATTTCATCAGCTCTAATCTCACAAACAATCTCTGGTATTACCCAAACGGAAGGATAAAGTTCTTTTACACATTCAACATTTTTGGGCTTGTTTTTCATCTTTATTCTATCACATTTCTTTTTTAATTCTTTCCATTCTTCATCACTTAAACCGGTTCCAATCTTTGCAACAGTTTCAAATCTATCTTCTTTTTTGTTAAAAGCTCCAACTAAAAACGCCCCTATCCCAAAATCCGCGCGTTTGCCTTTTCCTGAATAATAACCTAAGATGACACAATCAATAGTATCTTTAAGTTCACCAGATTCCTGACGTTTTAACTTTATCCAATTAAAATTTCTTTTTCCTGCTTGATAAACTGCATCAATTTTTTTTACAACAACTCCCTCCAAGCCTGATGTAATATTTTCATTAAAATATTTTTCCAAATCTTTTGCCGATTCAATTTTTTGTTCATCTATTGGCAAAACTTTTTGTTGTTTTTTTAATTTTATATTTCTAAAAATATTTAATAATTCTCTCCGACGTTTTTTATGAGTATTTTGTAAAAAAGATTCACCATTTAAATATAAAAGATCAAAAAGATATAATTTCAATGGAAATTCTACAGCCATCTTTTCGATTTCATATTTTCTTTTTCTTTTTACAGTTTCTTGGAATGGCAAAAAAGTTCCTGTTTCAATATCATAAGCAATTGCTTCACCCTCACATACTAATGTTTTAACAGGTAAATCCAAAACGGCTTCTTTTAAATCGGGAAACATTTCAGACATATCTTGTAAGTTCCGAGAAAAAAAATGTACCTCTGGAACCGTTTTCTTTTTGTTAATATGAACTTGAAGTCGAAAACCGTCTAATTTGGGTTGTGCAATACATTCACCTAATTTTTGCACTATTGATTTAGCATCTGACAACCTTTCTGCAGCTGCTGGACGCAATGGAGTTCCTGGCATTATATCTATTTTTTTTATACCTTCAAGACCTTCTTCTTTTAAAACTTTAATTATATGACCTATATCTGCAGATACATTATACGCCTCCTCCAATTCTTTTCTTATAGATTTATCGCCTTTTTGCATCCATGAAAAGGCGTCCAATAATGTCATATCCGAAAAACCAAGACGCAATTTTCCTAAAATAATTCGAGAAACATATTTTGCAGATAATGCATTTAAATTTTTTAGTAAGTTCAAAATTTTTTTTTCTTTTCGTTCAACAGCTCCTTCACCCGAAATCGTTTCCAATTCTTTTAATTCCTTTGCAACTTGAGTTACTGACAATTCATTTTCATAAGAAATGTCTATTTCTGTTTTTTGAGCGACTAAACCTAAATCTCCCAATTTCGAAGCATGTTTTCTTATTGTTTCTTCACTTTTATCCAAAAGTTTTACCAAAACTTTTAACATGCTTTTTTCAGCAAAATTAAATTTTGTTCCAATATATGATGGATGTAATTCACCTAATGACATATAAGAAATTATTGCAGCTTGATTCGGGGTTGCTTTTTTTAATAATTCAGATAATAATTGTGTTATTTTTAAACGAGATGATTCTTGTTCTATCTCATCAAAAGCTTTTGCAACTTCTATAAATTTCATCAACTTAATCCTAATATCTAATTATATTTTAATAACCTCGTTATACTAAGCACAAAACATCTTTATTATTTATTATATAAAGAATCAATCAAAATAAGATTCATGCTAATTCTATATTTAGAATAAAACTTTTAATTTTTTTATTGCAATACTACAATATCAAATCTAAAAAATATTAATATTTTCTTGTTTTGCTGATTCAACTAAATTCGAACTGTATTATAATATAATCTATAGTTGCAAAAAAATTTTAAAGCTATAAATTATAACACTTTTTTATATTCTCTTTATGCCTAAAAGTGATCCAACAACATATAAATAACAAAAAAAACAAACAATTAATTGAATAATTAAATAAAGAAAAATAAAAAATAAAAATAATATATATAGAAAATAACGAAGCAAGGTCTACTCTTTTTGCCCAAAATAGTATAATGATCCAACAAACAAAGAATATTAAAAATACATTGATCGGAAATAAGTAAACTAATATTCCTAATGTTGTTGCAACCCCCTTACCCCCTTTAAAATTTAAAAAAATCGAATAAGCATTTCCAATTAATAAAAAAATAGACCACAAAATCAAAAATGCTTCATTAAAATTTTGAATTGTCCAAAAAAAATTTTTCAAAAAAAGATTCATAATTCCTAAACAAAAAAAAGCTTTCAAAAAATCTATAAAAAAAATTAAAAAAAAATACTTTTTGTTGCCAAGAACTCGCGCAATATTTGTTGCACCAATATTACCAGACCCATTTCTTGTCACATCAATGCCAAAAAAATATTTAGCAAACCAATATCCTGTTGGAATAGATCCAATTAAATAAGAAAAAATGAAAGAACCAATCAATAATAAATATCTTGTAAAATTTGAAATAAAAAACAATACTTCATTAAAATATAAAATATCAATCATAATTATATAATCCATATAAAAAAGGCTGTTGATTTTAATTTATTTTTGAATCAAACAGCCTTATCAAATTTGGTAGCGACGCAGGGACTCGAACCCCGGACCTACGGATTATGATTCCGCCGCTCTAACCAGCTGAGCTACGTCGCCTAAAAAAAATTAAAATTTAAAAGTTTTCTTATCAGTATTATCTAAAATAAATTCATAAATTGATTTAAGAAAATAAACACCCGAAAGTATTGTTGCTATTATACCAACCATTAATGTAACTGCAAAGCCTTTAATTGCCGGCCCTCCAAATTTAAATAAAATAAAACCGGTTAAAAATGTAGTAATATTTGAATCCAAAATAACAACCATAGCCCCCTTAAATCCGTCATTCAAAGCTTTTCTAAACGTTGTACCAGTTGCCAATTCTTCTTTAATTCTTTCGTAGATCAAAATAGATGCATCCACAGCCATACCAATTGTAAGAACCATACCTGCTATGCCTGGAAGAGTTAATGCTGATTCAAAATAAGATAAGAAAAGTAATATTAAAAATAAGTTATAAAATAAAGCAATTATTGCAAAAAAGCCTGGAATTTTGTAGTAAAAAATACTAAAAATAAAGAGTAATAATAACGCTATTAAACAAGAAATTATGCCTTTATAAATAGAATCAGCACCTAACGACGCACCAACTCTGGTTTCTTGTTCAAACTTTAAAGGCGCAATTAAGGCCCCAGATCTTAAAACTAACGCTAAATCCTTAGCTTCTTCTGGGGTTCCAATACCAGTAATTCTTCCCGATCCACCTATTGCACTCTCAATTGTTGGTGCTGTATACATAACATCATCAATAATTATACCCAATCTTCGCCCAATATTATTGCCTGTAAGTTCACGAAATTCTCTTGCTCCAGAACTATCCAACTGAAAAGAAACTTCAACACGATTATATTCACCGTAAGTTACTTTAGAATCTACAATATGATTACCTGTTAAATCTGGAAAAGCTGAAACTAAATAAGCTCGTCCACTTTCAACATCATAATCAACGTTATTTTCTTTTCTACCAAGTACAATCATTTTATCGGATGGTAAATCGCCATCAAAATCATCCAATAAGGCCTGTTTACTTGCAGCAACTTTTTCAACAATTTTAAAATCAAGATGCGCAGTTTTTGTAATAACAGACTTTACTCTTTCAGGATCATCTACTCCAGGAAGCTGCACAACAATTTGCTTATCACCGTGTTGCTGTACAACAATACCCTCAACTCCAAAACCACTCAATCTATTACTCAAAACATTAACTGCTTGCTCAACTGAACCAATTCGAATTCTTTGCTCTTCTGCCGGAGTTAAAACTGCATTAACAACAAAATCTTTTAACGATACCTTTAATGTTGGAATTTCTCTTTTAATAAAATTAAAACAAATCTTTGCTTTTTCTTCATCATCAAATGAAAGAATTAAAGATTGTTCTTTTATTTCTTTTTTTATTGGTAATGCTTTAATATTTTTCTTTTCAAAAAGTTGATCTAAGTTTTTACTTTCAATTTGTAATCTATTTTCTATTGCCTTTTCAATCTCAACCCCAACAACTAAATAAGTTCCACCTCGCAAATCAATTCCTAATTTCAATCGTGGCATCCTAATGGAATCTAAAATTTTTTGTACAAAAGATAGCTGCTTTCCTGTTTCTTTTTCTATTTGTTCAGGACGTTTAAAATCTATTGAAAATAAAAAATATAACCCAACAAATAAAACAACCAGCCAAAATATTAATTTTGATAAAAAAATTCTTGCAATTCTGCTTTGCATCAAACTCTCCTTACTTAATTTCCATTTCTATAATAAATACCATTTTAAAACCTCTATTAGTCATAATTGATGTTTCTAATCACGTATAAAAAATGCATTTTTGGTGCCGAGGAGGGGACTCGAACCCCTATGGGATTTCTCCCGCTGCCCCCTTAAAGCAGTGTGTCTACCAATTTCACCACCTCGGCAAAATTGCATTTAAATATCTACTTTTAAAGACTATCAAGATATGCAAAATTTATCAGATTATTAGAATATTGGCAAACTTTTTACATTCAAATTCCCATACCTGAAGTTGTTGGCGGAGGCCCCATCATATCTTGAGGAATAGGCTTTGGTGGCATTTCTTCAGGTATTTCTACTTCATAAACCATACTTTCTGATTCTATGTCGCTTACTTGATCTTCCCCATTTTGTAACTCAACATCCATTTTTTCAATCTCAATATTTAAATCTTTTTCTTTTACATCATCTTGTGTCTCAATCTCTTCAACTCTATGTTGTACAGCAACCATAAATCGTCTAATTTTTTCTTTTAAAAAATTCTGATAAAAACGAACCGTATATAGCTTAATTTTTTTAAAAATAAAAGAAATTCCATCTAAAAATCTTGAAAATACAGTTTCAGCAAATCTTTTCCACTTCGGTCTAGATATCTCCATTTGTTTTGTATAAGTTTCTAATTCTAATCGATTCATTAATTCAACTTTTTTTCTAATCTGATCTAATCTTCGACTTTTAATTTCTTCCAATTTTTTACGTTTATTTACAATTTTTTCTTTTTCCATTTCAAGCTTACTTGCACTCTTTTGTAACTGATTCATCTCTTTATTAATTTCCTGTAAAACAGGATCTTTAACTTCTGGGTGCTTTTTTACAAGTTCTTTTTTTGTTTCAGTTTTTATATCAACACTAGCAATATTTCGAGTTTGATTTATGTTTTTTTCATCTATGTGAATTTCGGTTTTACTATTAACAACAGCCTTTTTAAAAACTCGAGCGAACCAATTCCCAATACTACGAATACTCCCAATTATAAATGCAACAACAGCAACCGCCCCCCTAAATAATATAGATTCTTGAGTTAAAAGTTCTTTAGCCTCTTCTTGTTCAACTACATTTTCGATCTCAACAATTTCTTCTTCAGGTAATTCGATTTTCTTTGCAGCTAAACCCTTTTTTTCTAAATTATCAACTTTTTCTTGCACATTTTTCATTGATGCTTCAAGTTGATTTATTACAATATCAAATTTTCTTGCCACTTCGATTCTGATGTTATTTTTTATTTTTTCAATTTTTTTTAAGTTCTCTTTTGCTTTTTTTAAAATATCCGCTGCTTCCTTAACATCTTTTGATTTTAATAACTCTGATTTTAATTTTCTAGCTTCACTAGCCAGATCAATTGCTGTATTAAATTTATTATCAATTCTTTGTAATTGATCCAATAACTGTGATTCTTGTTTGTCAATATTTTCAATCTGATCTCTCAATTGATCAACCTGATCCTTTTTTTTAGAAGCTTGTGGATTATCAATTTTACCTAAATATAGTTTTTGAGATTCCATCTTACTAAAAGCTTCTTGCGGACTTTCTGTAGGTATAGTCATAGAACTTGATTGCATACAAATTAATATTGAAAATTTATTTGCTAAAAAAAACAAATAAATTAAAAAATAGATAACTTTGTTCATTCACTCTCCTTTATTTTTCATTCTTTTTCTTGATAAAATAACCGCTGCTTGCTCTTCTTTCCTTTAGTAAAACCTGCTTCTTGAAAAAACAAATCCAATTTTTGGTCTACTCTTTCAAATTTATCCCACATTTCATTTCTTAGTTCTATTATCTTATTAATATGCTGGTTAATTTCATCATTAATCTCTTTTAATTGATTTATATATTCCTCAATATTTCCATAAAATTTTTCAGAAACTAAAGCTTGCCCCTCCTCTTTAAGCTCAACAGCTTGTGGCCATTTCGCCTGTTCAAATTCAACTGGAGGTGCTGGAGGACCTACAGGTTTTAAAGGCGGCGCTGTTGGTAATGGCGTCACGCCAGCAGGACGCGGTTCAACCCCTTCTATCTCTTCAGGTGGTGGAATAGCTCCAGGAACACCCATACTCTCCTGTGGAAAATCCATCGGCTGCTCCATCATTTCTGGCTTAATATCTTGCATTTCTTCAGGTGGTGGAATAGCTCCAGGAACACCCATACTCTCCTGTGGAAAATCCATTGGCTGCTCCATCATTTCTGGCTCAATATCTTGCATTTCTTCAGAAACTCCCATTCCAATTTCATCTTGAATTGGCGTTTCATCATCTGAACTTTTTTGACCCTGAATTGAAACATCTCTTTGTTTTAACTCTTCTTGAAGCATACCAGATCCGGGAGATTGCATTGAAAAAATTGTTTTATTTATAACAATCAAAAATAAAATATAAATAATAAGAAATATTTTTTTCATATTCACCTTTCAAAAAAACAACTTCTTTTTAAGTTGATCTTATCAAGATGAATAAACTAAAATCAATTGAAATAAAAAAGCCTAAAAACAAGAAACCTAAGTAGATTCATTTTCTAAAGGAAGCGACTTTGAAATTATGTTATCTGAAGGTAATCGCTCTGGTGTAGAAATTTCAGGAATTTTTTTCATAGATTCTTTTTCATTCATCTGTTTTTTTACAGTTTCTCTAACAGCGTCTTCATTTTTTTTATAAGAAAATAAATTATCAAACCAAACGTAAGTTTTGGCAATAATATCAACCATAAACTCATAAATTTTTTGAATGAAGGAAATTTGCTCAATCTTTTCTGGTTTCTTTACCTCAACCTCTTTTTTTTCTTCTCTTAAACGCTCTAATTCTTTTAATTTAAACTCTTCAACTCTTCTTGCTCTATCTTTAATTATAAAACCTTTATTTTCCAAATTATCTATCATTATAGTAACTCTGGAAATTTGAGAACGTATTGAACTAATAATATTATCAAAATTTTGTAACAAATCTTGTTGTATATACTTTTGAATCCCTAACATCTTTTCTAAAATATTACCTTTTAATTCGTAATATACAGTCCGTGCTTTTTTATCATCAAGTATATACCATATTTTATTTACCAATTTTCTAGCAGAAGAAGCTTCCTTTAAAGCCATATCTATATATTCATCAAGTTTTTTTAATCGCTCAGACAAGCCTTTATCTAAATCAGCTATAGTATTCATATCTAATTGGAGTTGTTCTAAATCCATTTTTTGCGATCTTATTTCATCTTCAAGTATATCTAACTTAATTTCATACTCACCAGTAATACCTCTCTGTCGATCTCTTTGTTTAAGTATCTCTATTTCTTTATTTCGTTTTTTTTCTAAATACTTTTCGATATCATTAAATAAAGTCTGCAATTGGCCTTGCTCAAAACCTTGTTGTTTATAAAATTTATCTAATTCATCATCCAAATTTTTAAATTTACCATAAAAGCTTTCTTTTGTTTTTTGAATCGTTTCAGCTAAATTTTGAATTTCATCATTTATTTTTTGTGCTTCTTTTAACCATTCTCTTTTTTTAACCCAATTTCCCTGTGTTCCAATCTCTTTTTCTAAATACTTTTCAGTATCGGCACCTTTATTTACAAATTCCATAGCAGAATCAGTTTGCTGCATACTTTGTCTTTCTTCTGCAGGCAACACTGTCGGAGTTAAGGTTAAATCCATATTCGTAGAAGAAATATTTTCCTCCGGAAACATATCCATATTATCTGTACTTGAAATAGGAGGCTTTGGAACCTCCATACCAAATGTAAAATTACTAAAAAGCACAAAAAAACACATCCAATTTTTTTTAAATAAAAAAAGCCCAATCTTCATCAATGGCCTTATAAACAAAAAACTATAAAGTTCGCGACAAATCTTCCAATTCGGCAAAAAGACTTTTATGCAATTCCTCAGCCTCATCAGAAGTATAACTCCACAAAACTCCTTGATCTACTCTTGTAAGAATGGAACGATCTGATTTTATATCAATAATATCAATTCGAACAACATTCATTAAAGGATGTACTGTTGATGGAGCTCTAACAACACCTGCTCTACCTAAAATACTATATGCAATATTACCTTCACATAAAAAATTTAGCATTACTTTTTTTTGCCACACCATATTATGATATCCTGTATGCTCTTTATGAATAGTCATTAAAATACTTTCTTCACCCTTTGGGTAAATACATTGTATAGGAGTCGTATTCGGAATTCCTTTTTCAGAAAAAGTCGCTAGTATTGCAACTGTATTTTTTCTTTTTAAAACATTTAATAAATCATCCGGCAATTTAACGCCAACATGTTTAGCAGACATAAAACCTCTAATTTTTAATCAAAACTAACACTACAACAACATTCCAAAACAAACAACAAATAAATAATTTCTGCAGATTATTTTTAGATATCGCTAGATAAGTTTTAAAATCACCTCATTTTCAAGCATCATACCTTTTACTGTTAAAAATATTTTACCTCCAACTTCATTAATCAATTCCCGTGATTTTAAAACTTTTAAACCATCCAAAAACTTTTTTTTAGCATCTTTACTTAAAGAGTATAACACACGATGCAAGCCCACCCCATTGTTAAGTCGTAATCCCAACATTAATTCTTCTAAAAAACGCTGCTTTTCGGTTAAAAATTCCTGATAATTTATAATAAATTCATCTTTTCTACTACAAAAATCAATATATTTAATCAGATTTTTTTCATTAACAAATCTTTTTTCCCCATCAAATGATGCTGCACTTAATCCAAAACCAACATATGGTTTTCTATTCCAATAAGCTATGTTGTGTTTAGACACAAAATTTGATTTAGCAAAATTTGAAAGCTCATACTGTTCAAAACTATATTTTTTTAAAAAATTAATTGTATATTTATATAAATCAAATATATCTTGATCTTGTAAAATATTTAACTCTTTATTTTTAATCTTATGAAAAAGTGGTGTATTTTTATAAACCATCAATATATAAACCGATAAATGATTAATCGGCCAATTAACAACTTCTCCTAATGTTTTTTTCCATCCTTCTTTTGTATTTCCAGGTAATCCTAAAATTAAATCCACTGAAATATTTTCAAAAAATTTTGGAGCAATTTGCATCGTTTTTTTAATATCATAAATCCTTTGAATACGATTTAAATTTTTTAAAACACGATCATCCAAAATTTGTACCCCTAAACTCAACCTATTAATTCCTAATATTTTCCAAGTCATTAATTTTTCGTGTGTAATATCGAAAGGATTCGCTTCAATTGTAATCTCTTGAAATGAACCTAAGTTAAATTTAAGTTTTAATTTAGAAAATAATTTTTCTAACAAATCCAATGGATATAAACTTGGCGAACCACCACCAAAAAAAATAGTTTTTATTTCATTATCAACTTTACATGTGTAATTAATATCACAAAAATGCTCAATATGATCCAATAATGCTTTATGATATACCTTTTGAAATCCTTCATGTTTTTGAAAAGAAATAAAATCACAATAATTACATTTACTTTTACAAAAAGGCCAATGAATATAAATATGTTGCGGAAGTTCTTTAAATTTTATCATGTTTTATATCATCTTTATTCGGTGTTGTTTGCTTAATTAATTGATATGCAGCATCTAGATCTTTTTTTGCTTGAAGTTTTAAGGCATCTTGATTTGCAAATTTTATCCATACAGCTTCTTGTGCAATATTCTGAATAATATTTAAAAGATTAGAATCTAAATTTTTAATTTTTAAATATTGTATTAACTCATCATCAGTTTTATCTATAGTATCCCATCCAAACCTCTTATTTAAGTATTGTTTTAATATTGAAGTAAGTTCAAAATAAAAATTCTTAAAATCCACTTTACTTTGCACGTTATCTAAGGATAAATCATTCAATGATTTAAAAGCCCAATGCCATGGTAAAAGTTGTACTTGTTTTTTTCTTGCTAAAAAAAATCGAACAACAATAAACAATGCTGATAAAAAACCAATTAATAATAAAACTAAAAGCGAATATTTAAAATAACTTCGTTGTAAAAGTGGCTGATAATAATAATCATAAATTTCATAGAAATTAACTGTTTTTTCCATACCTTAAATCTGCCTTCTTATTCTTTGTCTAAAAAAATTAATCAGTGGATTTACAAAGGGTCTCCCCACAATCAAATCCAAAGTATCAATCTTATTTTTTTCAAAAATCTTTTTTTGCTCCAAAATTCTTTGCTTAAGTAAAATATCTAATTTTTTGTTTTTAGTATCAATTACTAAAAAATGATCTGTTTCTAAATCTCTGATATTTAACAATCCAACATCTGATAATTCTTTCTCACAATCATCTAAAAATCGAATACCAACAAAATCATACTCATAATTTGCTAATTTCAAAATCTTTGAATAATCAGAGGTGATATCAATCCAATCGGAAAACATAAAAACGATTGAATTTCTTTTCTTCAGTCCCACTAAAAAATTTAAAGCTTCTTGTAAATTTGTTCCCTTATTTTTTGGCTCAAAAGAAAATATCATTTCTAGAATTTGTGCAAAATGTACATCCCCTCTACTTGGAGGAATCCACTTTTCAACTTTATCTGTAAAAAACAAAACACCAACTTTATCTTTATTTTCTTGTGCAATTAAAGCTAATGCTGCCCCAACTTGAGAAATCATATCTTTCTTTAGTTCATCTTTAGATGAAAATAAAGAAGATGCAGAAACGTCAATCGCCAAAATAACAGTTCTATCTCTTTCTTCAATTAATTCCCGAACCATTATTTTATTCATTCTGGCAGAACTATTCCAATCAATAAAACGAATATCATCACCTAAGGTATAATCCCGTAGTTGATCAAATTCCAAACCGCTTCCCTTAAATGCTGAAGAATAATCTCCAACAATTGAACTTTTCATTAATCGTTTAGTAAAGATTTTTATTTTTTTTATTTTTTTACGTATTTCTTCAGATTTATCTTTTTTTTTATTTTTATTTTTATTTTTAAACACGATCATACCCCAATAAATCTATTTCAGAATCACCACATTTTATCCATTATATCTTTTAAAATAATCGGAAAATCAATTGTGCCATTTGATTGCTGATATGTTTCCATGATAGCAACAATCAATCTTGGTAATGCTAAAGAAGACGAATTTAAAGTATGAACTAATTCAGGCTTACTATCCTGTGTTTCACGATATCTAATTTTAGCTCTACGGGCTTGAAAATCAGTACAATTACTGCACGAAGAAATTTCATAATATTCTTTTTGACCAGGTAGCCAAACTTCTAAATCATATGTTTTAGATGCACTAAAGGAACAATCTTGCGCAGCTAACAAACTAACTCGATAGTGCAATCCCAGTTCTTTTAATAATTCTTGTGAACATTCAAGCATCATTTCAAGTTCTTTTTCTGATTCTTCAGGTTTGCAAATTGAATATATTTCTACCTTATCAAATTGATGAATTCTAATTAATCCTCTATCAGAAGAACCATAACCACCAGCCTCTCTTCTAAAACAACTTGTCCAAGAAACATAATGCAGCGGTAAATCTATAGAGTTTAAAATTTGATTTTTATGCAAGTTAGTCAAACTAACTTCAGCGGTAGGAATTAAACATAAATCATCTTGTGTTTTATAAAAATCACCTTCAAATTTTGGTAAATTTCCTGAATTAACTAGTGCTTCTGAAGTTACCAAATAAGGAGGCAGAATCGGTTTAAATCCAAATTTTACATTATTTTTCAACATTAAATGTGTTAATGCATAAAATAATTTAACTGCATCATTTTTATATAATACAAAATTTGAACCTGACATTTCAGCAGCGGCTTGAAAATCAAACCAATCCAATTTTTTATTCAAATCAACATGATTTTGGGGCTCAAAATCAAAATTTTTTTGTTCTCCAATAATTAACACAATCTTATTTTCATCCTTAGCCCCAACGGGGACATCTGCTTGAGGAATATTAGGACACGAAAGATATAATTGTTTGAATGTTTTTTCTATTTCTTCTAGTTCTTTTTCGTATTTTTTAATTTGCTTACCAATTTCAATGGATTTTTCTTTAATATGAGCAGTAATATTTTGCGCTCCTTTTAAAGCAAGTTCATTTTTTTCTTGTCTTAATTGTTCAATTTGATGACGCAAATTTCTTACTTGCTTATCAAGTTTAATTAATTTATTAATATCAAAATTAGGCTCTTTGCGTAAAATTAATCTTTTTGTTTTTTCTGGTTCTTCCCTTAAAAGCTTTAAACTTATCATTTAACACTCCAAACTAAACTATCGCTCCATTTGCAAATAAATACTTTCCCCATTCCAACTTAATAAATTCCATTTTTTGTCCCACTGAATAATCTGGATTCTGAACCTCTGCTACTAATCTTGATAAAACAGATTTATCAACTCTTGAAACAGTATCAATTTTTTGCGTTAAAACATCTATCCAAAATCCAATCATACCCTTATCTTTATATTTTAAATCTTTATCATAAAAGTCAACTGATGGTGATTTATATAAAATTAAAATCCTATAAATCTCAGAAATAATATTATTAACTTTATTGTATCTTGCAGTTTTTCTTTTATCCATAATATTTTTAATTATAACTATATTTATTAAAGGAACAACAATTGTCGTAAGTAAAACTGGAATTAAAGCCTGAATCCAATTTAAAGTTACTTTACCAATTTTATAAGATTCATCTAACTTTTCTATTGTTTTATCAACTCCAAAATGCGTCAAATTTAAAATATCAGATATCAACTTAAAAACCACAACCTCCCATAGTTGCCCCAAATTTCCTCCATTTTTAATTTGAGAGGTTAAATCATTAATTAAATTACACACATTATCTAATAAATTACATAAATAATGCACTGTCTCGCTACCTAAATTTCGATCCGAAATGGTTTTTAAATAACTTTGTAATTGCTGAAGTAAATGAAATACATCATTTTGAATAGCTGTCGCCTTAAACCATCCGCTGGGACAATTTCCCAAATTGAAATTCTCGTGAAAATCTTTTAATTTGGTTTGTAATTCTATCCCCGCATTTTTAATATTCTGAGCTAATGTTGATACTCTTTCATGTCTTGTTTTCAAAACTTTATTTTTAAAACCTTCCACAGCATTTAAAAGATTTTCTAAATCTTCATAAGCTCCATCATTTTGAATATCAATTATATTATTTTCACATAATTCATCATACTTATCTTTAAGCTTTTTTTGGAATGCAGTGCGATTCCTTTTTAAATTTTCCAAAGGCTCTTTCATCTGATTTTTTAAGCTTTCAGGATCATCTCCACCCCCCTTATCCATATCTGGCCAAAAATTATCTTTAATCATTTTCTGAAGATCCTTAAAACTTTGTATAATCCAATTTTCAGTTTTAGAAAAAATTTTAACAATTCGTTTTTTCGGAGAAGTCTCTTCATCACTTGTCAACCAATCCCAATTATAATATAAATACCCACCTCCAACCGAAGTTGCTAAACCCAAAGCCGATAAAATCAACCAATGCCTACTTAAAAAACTTGGAATTTTAAATTCTTTAATCTGATGTTTAAAATTGCTTTGCATAAATTGAACATTAACATGATTTTGACAAAGCAATTTTATAAATTCGACAAATTTATCATCGGTTAATTTTTTAAGTTGTTGAGAATAATAATTCACATCTGGATTAAAGGTATTTGAAAAAAAACTATTTATGCAAAAGATACTTTGATTTACAAAATAATTTAAGTCTCTCTCAATTTCACCAAAATCTTTTAAACTAGCCTGTTGTATTAGATTATTATTAGCCTTAAAAAAAACCATAAACAATTCATCTGTCTTGCCTAAAAAACTTGAAACTCTATCTTTTAACAAATTTAACTTTTTTATTGTTACCTTTAATTCTTCCTCATCAAAATGTTGAAAACTATTTTTTACCAAATCAAAGAATGAATTATGATGTAATTCCATCATCCAGCAATCAATTAAATTTAAAATTTTTTGTACATATAAAATTAAATTTTCTCTAAAAAGTACTAAATGATCAAAAGACAATTCTAAAGCAATCCCTTTTCTTAAAAGATCGAAAATTGTTTTTATTTTATAAACACTTTCTGGGACTAAAAATGATTTATCTAAAAAATTAACAAATTCATTTTCTAATTCATCAATTTCTTTTAGAAAAACGGCTAATTTATAACTCTTAATATTTTTAACTGTAAACTTGAACGAAGTAATTTTATTCAAAAGAAATTTTATTTGTTTATAAAAATTAGTTTTACAAAAATCTTTTTGATCATCATCTATTTCAACATTTTGTTCTGATTTAATATCATTCAAATTATTTTCGCTCAAATCAAATTCAGAAAAATCATCATTTTTAAATTGCACCGAACTTAGATCAAAAACTTTTTCAAATTGAACAGTATCATTAGAAAAATTTTTAACATATGAATTTTGTATCTTGCAAACTTCAAGCAAAGTCTCTTTTACTCGTTCAAAAAAAATATTTAAATTAAATTCATTATAATTTATTGAAAACAATAATGTTTTATTAAAAAAACAAAATAAAAAACAAAGCACAAATTTAAATTTAAAACTTTTTATAAACATTTAATCCTCATAAAAATTAAATAATTATTTTTTTTAATTCACTTTCTACCTCCTTTCATAAAATTTGAATAAGTCATTTATAAAAATAAATAGTTGTTTTTATTTACTTATAAATTAAGATAAAAATCTATAGAAATTAGAATTTTTACTTATAAAACTATAAAAGTAAAGAAGGGAGATTATTTACATGAAAACATCAATTTTTAGAGAATATGATATTAGAGGAATTGTTGGAAAAGAATTAGAAATATCTAAAGTTTATAATTTAGCAAAAGCGATAATAACATATTTTAAGAAACAAAATCCTGAATTAAATACTATAATTTTAGCAAAAGATGGCAGAACACATTCACCAATTATACAAAAATATGTAATAAACGCAGCACAAGATTTAGGTATTAATGTCATCGATATAGAAACCTGCCCAACACCTGTTTTTTATTATGCAATATTCAATCTAGAAACATCTGTCGGTATGATTATAACAGCTTCGCATAATCCCAAAGAATATAATGGAATTAAAATTTGCCAAAACAAACGTCCTGTTTGGGGAAAACAAATTCAAGAAATTCGCAAGATTTATGAAACTAAAAATTTTATAAAAAACAAATTAAATAAAAAAGGAATTATAAAAAAATATAATATTATAAATGATTATATCAATTTTTTATGTTCACATTTTTCTCATCTTAAAAATAAATCATTAAATGCTGTAATAGATTGTGCAAATGGAACTGCCGGAACTATATTTCCACAATTAATAAAAAAAATGAACTTAAAAAATATTAAACTTTTATATTCAGAAGTTAATGGAAATTTTCCAAATCATCCTGCAGATCCTACTGTTTTTGAAAATATGCAAGATGTTTATAAAGAACTAAAAAATATTTCCTCACTTAATGTTGGAATCGGTTTGGATGGAGATTGTGATCGAATGAATCCCATTACAAAATCAGGTGTTTTAGTTCCAGGAGATCAATTACTCGCTATTTTTTCTAAAAAAATTTTAATTGATTTTCCTAACGCCGCAATCGTTTTTGATATAAAATCATCATCTAGCCTGATCGAGCTTTTAAAAGCATGGGGTGCACAAGATTGTATATGTCCATCCGGTCACTCTTTGGTAAAAGAAGCAATGCTAAAAAATAATGCAAAATTAGCAGGGGAATTAAGTTGTCATTTTTTTTTCAATGACCGCTATTTTGGATATGATGATGGAATTTATGCTTGTTTAAGGTTATTCGAAATTTTAGATGAATCAAAACAAGATCTTGATGAATTAATTAAAATTTTTCCACAAAAATACAGATCTCCAGAAATTCGCCTTAGCTGTCCAGAAGAAAATAAAAAAATAATAGTTGAAACAGTAAAAAATTTTTTTACAACCAAACATGATACAAAAACAATTATCATCGATGGAATCAGGGCACAAACAAATTATGGTTGGGGACTTATAAGAGCTTCAAACACTCAGCCTGTAATTTGTTTACGTTTTGAATCTGACACAGCTAATGGTTTAAAAAATATCAAACAAGATTTCTATAATATTATCAAAAATTATTTTGATGAAAAAAAGTTAAGGGAACAAATTGGAATCTAAAAGAAAAATCGGATTGCATCTTCGATTAACAACAAGTCTAACATCACTTATAAAACAAGCAGAAAAATATGAAAGCAAAATTTTTCAATTTTTTTTAGTCAAACAAAAAAACTATAAATATATAAAAATAACATCTGAAGATTTTAAAAATTTTTTAAATATAAAAAAAAAACAAAATTTTGAAGCTTATATTCATTCTTCATATTGGATTAATTTATGTACCGGCAAATTTTTAGGTATAAAAGGCTCAAAAAAAATACTTCAAAAAGAAATTACTTTAGCTAAAAAACTAAAAATAAAATATTTGGTTCTTCACCCCGGATCCGCTACTGGATATAAAAAAAATTCAGATGATACCAGAAATCAATTGGCTGGAATTAAAGCACTCGCAAAAGGCTTAAACGATATTTTAAAAAACGAAAATTTTGTACAAATTTTATTAGAAAATACAGCACATGGAAATAAAACTATTGGAAGCAATCTTCAAGATTTTGCTATTTTAAAAAAATTTATTAAATATCCCGATAGAATTAATTTTTGTCTTGATCTAGCACATGCATTTGCTTATGGTTATAATTTAGAAAATACTGAACAATTTATCAATTTAATAGATGAAAATATGGAACTTAAAAAAATCAAATTGATACATCTTCATGATTCTGCCGAAAGGCAAGGAAGCAAATTAGACAAACATGAAATTCCAGGAAAAGGATTTATTAAACTTAAAATTTTTAAAAATATAGTTAATCATCCTAAATTAAAAAATATCCCAATAATAATAGAAACACCGCAATTAACTTTTAAGGAAAATAAAAAGTTATTAGATGCAGTAAAAAATTGGTAGTTTTAATCTATGATAAATCTTCGTGTGACATACGTTCAGAATTTAAATTATCAACCCTATTAATGTGTCTTTCTATTATCCTTTGAGGTACCTCAAAAATACACCCATAACAAATCAAATCAAACAAAACCATTAATCCAAGCACTGAATAACCAATTTCTTTAAACATTTTTTCATTTCCCTGTGTAACTCCAACACTATTTTCAGCTGCATAAATTAATCCAATGGGAAGTATCAAATATGCCAAAGAAGCACAAACTAAAACTAATTTAAATCCAATATTATTACCTACAAATCCTGTTAATCTACCCCCATGTCTTATAAAAACACGACTCATTGGATAATTTGCATAAGATGCTATTGTTTCATTAGCTTCTCCAAAAACATATTGATTTAAATCACATTTAAAATTTGATAAAAAGAAATCAAGCATTTTAGTATTTACTTGATTATCAACAAAATATTTCAACACACTTTGTGAAAATTTTTTATCTTCATGCAATTTTTTTTTTATTTCCTGCAAAAAAGCATCCATAAAATTTAGTTGATCCCTTCCAAAAACATTTACTTGACCATAAACTTTTTTAACTAAACAATTTTCACGTTTAGATATAATTAAATAAAAAGCACCTATGGCTTTTAAAATATCATCTACTTCATCAATATCTAATAAACAATAATCATTTATTCCATAACAAATTGATTGATTAATTCTATCTTCAAAAAGCTTACAAATCTTTTCTGTTCCAATCTTTTCCCATTGATAACAAACTAATCGAATATTTTTTATGTCTTCAATATTGTTCAAATAATGAAAAATATTTCGTAAAACTGCATCAGGAAAACTTCCATAACTGGAATTCGTTGTAATAGTAACATCTTGCATGCTAAAAATTGTTATAAAAATCGAACTAAAAATGAACAAACAATAAATATTAATTTTTTTTATAATTTTCACATTCAAACTTTCAATCAAAAAATGTTTAATTTTAGAAATTAACAAAATATTTTCAGTTAGTATTCAAAATGAAAAAGATATCAATATATTTATATCTTTTTTTACTTTATAACTTATATCAAAAGCAATAATTGTTAAAAAATGTTTTTTTCTTTGAAATTAAACTTTTAAGCTATTTTTATCAAATTTTGCCAAGGTGCTTTTGACTCAAAATCATGTAACCGTTATTATAAAAAATATACTTAGTAATAGCTTATTTATAACCAAAATAATTTATATCAGGGAAACTGGAGGTTATTAATTATGGTTACATTAAAAAGAATAAAATATATTTTTTTATCAATTATATTATTAACAAATTTTTTAAATTTAAAAGCATCAACATCTTTAATGCAAAATACATATAATGTTTCTACTTTTAAAAACACTCAAAAACTTACAAAAAAATCATTTGATGACATACAAAAGTTAGGTGATAAGCTAGTAAATCTATTAGAAAAAATCAAAACCACACTAACTACTATAGATTTTAATAACTTATCTGATTGTCTTTCAACATCCCAACTGAAAACAATTATATTAAAACATTATAGGAATTGTTTAGATTGGAATGAAATTTTTACCTTAAATAAAATAAGCTTAGATTCTAATAAAATTGCAACATTAGGTGGCTACATCGCTATAGCAATTCTTCCTGAAACATTTAAAGTAATGCTTGAGAACAAAAAAATTGTTAAACCAATATTAACAGAAACGGAAAAAACATTTAATAAACAAATAGACCTTTATATAAATAAAATAAATACAATCATCAATGAAGCTAAAAAAGATTATAATTTAATTCCAAATAAAAATGATCAAGATTTTATAACTAAAATTATTAATGGGAAAACATACATAAATATAAAAAATTCAACGACATATCAAAAAATATGTGAAATTATTAATGAGCTGAAAAATACTATACCTCATAATCTTCAAACTTTAATTGATTCTGTAAAAGAATTTTATCAAACTCATTTATACTGTTAAACTAATTTATGGTCAATATAAGTTACAAGGTTAGTTAAATTTAACTAGCCTTTTTTTTAGTTTTCTTATCAAGTGTTTCTTTTAAAACATTCCAAGAATTCGGCCAAATTTGACTAAGAATCTCATCAATACATTTTGCATATTGTCTTATTTCCCATTGAGCACCCCCATCAATTCTTAATCTGTAAAAATTGAACCAATTACGTAAATTAGCAGTCGCATAATATTGTGTATAATTTCCAACAGGAACAACTAATCTTGCTTGCTCTCTACAAACACCTAAATCTAAAAGTTTTTTATATGAATCCAAACAATTTTGATATGTTTGTTTTAAAATTTCAGTGCATTCTTTTTGATTTTCAATCATCCCCAAACTCGATTGTTTATTTTTTACTTCCTGTTTTCTCCAAAATAAAGGAAAATAAAATTTTCCCACAGGATCAGAAGAATATCGCATTGAAACTTCATTATATGATTGTGTTCTATGCCGCATCCATTCTCTTGCAACAAAAAGAGGTAATATTACCTTAAACGTAACACTTTGATGTTCAAATGGACTTAAATGTTCATTGTCAGCTAAATAACGCATTAAATTTAAATCCGCATCAGGATTATTTCCAGATTTACCACTACTTGCATGTGAAACTCGAGCCGAAAGTACAGGCATTTGATCTATATTATATTTTTTACTATATATCTGCGTACTTGCAACTAGTTCTATAATCGCATAAGGATCATTCTCACCGTATGGATATTTAATAATTGAACTTTCTGTACTTTGTATCTTTTTTTTAATATTTAAATTTTTTTTTATAATATCCATGATAAAAATCCTTTAAACCGAAGGTAATGTAATTCCTTTTTGACCCATATATTTTCCACCTCGCTGTGCATAAGAAACAGCACATTGATCATCTGCTTTAAAAAATATAACTTGCGCAATTCCTTCATTTGAATAAATTTTTGCAGGTAGCGGAGTTGTATTAGAAATTTCTAAAGTCACATGTCCTTCCCATTCAGGTTCAAAAGGCGTAACATTTACAATGATTCCACATCTTGCATATGTTGATTTTCCTAAACAAATAGTTAAAACATTGCTTGGAATTTTAAAATATTCAACACTTCTAGCTAAAGCAAATGAATTTGGAGGAACAACACAAACATCACCTTTAACATTTACAAAAGAATTTTCATCAAATTTTTTTGGATCGACTATTGAATTTAAAACATTTGTAAAAATTTTAAATTCATTAGCCACTCTTAAATCATATCCATAACTACTTAATCCAAAACTTACAACTTTATTATTTCGATTAGAGCTTCTGATTTGTTTGTCTACAAATGGTTCAATCATTTTGTGATTTTTTGCCATAAAACTAATCCAGTTATCTGATTGAATACTCATTAAAATCCTTTCACTATTTAAGTGTATGCTTTATACTTATGCTTGAAGAAAATTTACCCAAATATTACAATTACTGGTAAAGGATAAAGGCGTGAAAGAATTTAATCAATTTATAAAAAAAGAATTAAATATTCCCCAACAAAAAGCAGTTATCCATAAAAAAGGAGCAATAATCGTTATTGCTGGAGCAGGATCAGGAAAAACAAGAATAATAACAGCCCGCATTGCAAATTTAATTTTAAATGAAAATACAAATCCAAATTCGATTGTAGCCTTAACTTTTACAAATAAAGCAGCAAATGAAATGAAAACACGTTTAATGCAATTCTTGGGTTCAAAAAAACATCTTCCTTTTGTTGGGACATTTCATTCTTATTGTTTGCTTTTATTACGCAAAAATCCAACTCTTTTACCTTATCCGCAATTCTCCATTATGGACTCAGATGATCAAATTACATTAATAAAAAAAATTCTTAAAAAAAGTGCTTTAGAAAAACAATTTTCAGCTAATGAAATTATTTATCAAATATCTAATCTAAAAAATAAATTTGATCCTAATTTTTACGAGCAAGAACTATCAAATAAATTATTTAAAGAGATATATTTTGCTTATGAATCTGAAAAAAATCTAGCCCATTGTTTTGACTTTGATGATTTAATGTTAGAAATTTTAAAAATTTTTAGAAAAAGTAAAGAATTTAAAAATAAATTTTTAGAAAAAATTAAACATATTCTTGTTGATGAATATCAAGATACAAATTTAATTCAACATGAACTGTTAAAACAAATGTCATTAAACAAAAACCAAAAACTTAAACTTAACACTATTTGTATTGTGGGAGATGAAGATCAATCTATATATTCATGGCGAGGTGCTTTAGCATCAAACATGATGCAATTTGAAAAAGATTTTAAACCTGTTACAAAAATAAAAATCGAGCAAAATTATCGATCTGTACAACCAATACTTGAAGCTGCAAATATGATCATTAAAAACAATAAAAAAAGAACGAATAAAAATCTTTGGTCAGAAAAAAAAGCAAAAAATCGAATATTATCTTTAACTTGCATAGATGAAAAACAAGAAGCTGATGCTATCACTCATTTTATATCTTCACTGCCAATAAAAACAAAATTAAATGAGATAGCAATTCTTTATCGCACACATTTTCAATCAAGAAACATAGAAGAAAGACTTATCCGAACCTCAATTCCCTATAAAATTATTGGTGGCATTCGTTTTTACGAAAGAAAAGAAATTAAAGATTTAATTGCATATTTAAAGCTTATTGTTAATCCATATGACCGCAATAGCTTGCTGCGAATTATAAATTGTCCTCAAAGAGGATTAGGAACAAAATTTGAAGAAATTTTATTTCAACAATGGGATTGGAATTCCCTTTTAGATTTTAAACAATTAATACATCATATTATAAAAAATGATGATTTAAAAATTACCACTTCCAAAAAACAATCTATTTTAAACTTTATAAATATTTATAAAAACCTTTCTAAAGAGCAAAAACCTTTATCTATACTCGATCATATAATTAACAAGGTTGAATATTTTAGTTATTTGCAAAAAAAATATGATCAACAAGAAACAGATACCAAAATTGAAAATATCAAAGAATTTGTCAGGTCAGCTCAAGAATACGAACAAAAAACATCTGAAAATAGCCTAGAAACTTTTTTACAAGAAATCGCCTTACTTCAAGAAAAAACAACTGATGCAAAACTAGAGAATAATCAAATCCAATGCATGACATTACATGCGGCAAAAGGACTCGAATTTGATAACATTATAATTACTGGACTTGAAGAAGGAATATTACCAAGTTATAAATCACTAAATACAACAAAAGAATTGGAAGAAGAACGAAGACTTTTCTATGTAGGAATAACCCGCGCAAAAGAAAGGCTACTTTTATTACATACCCATAGTCGAAATAATTTTGGGCAAATAAATGATCAAGTTATCTCTAGATTTTTAACAGAAATGCCTAATAAATTAATAAAACATCAAGATATCTCCGAAAAAAACATCTTTGAAATAAAAAAAATATTCAATACCTGGCTAAATTGTAAAAAATCAGATGAAATTTTAACCTTTCCAAGCCTTGTTAAACCAATAATTAAAACTAAAAAAAATTTTAAAAATCAAAAAAAAAAATTAAATAAATTAATAAAACCAAAATGGAAAAAAAATAATTTTGTAAAACATCAAAAATTTGGTGTTGGAATAATTAAAAAAGTAGAACAAAAAGAAACTGATTTATTTTATATAACAGCTATATTTAAATCAGGAGAGAAAAAAATATTGTCAAACTTTCTCTCGTTAATATAATATTAATTTTTTATATCATATTTTTAAAAAAATATTCATGAGGAGATCTAAATGGGAGGACTTCATTTAAACAAAAAAAATACAGTATTTATTTTATTATTTTTTATAATCACATTTCCTATTAAAAATAATAATAATGTTGAACAATCAAAAAATAACCTTCCACCAAAGCCACAAATCATAAATAATATCGAAACGAGTCAAATAAATAATTTAGGAATCCATCTAATTGCTGATTTTTGGAATTGTAAAGTTCCTCAAAATATTACTGAATTAGAAAAATTGTTAAAAGATGCAGCAATAGAAGCAAACAGCACACCTCTTGAATTATCTGTGCATAAATTTGAACCGGAAGGTATTACAGGTATAATCATTCTTGCCGAATCACATATTTCAATACACTATTGGCCAGAAAAAAAATACGCTGCCGTTGATATTTTTACGTGTGGCACAAAATCAAAACCATACGAAGCACTTAAATATCTAAAAAAAAAATTAAAAACTAAAAAAGCAGAAGTCTTCGAAATCAAACGAGGCAAAATTAAATCAAATTAAAAATCAAGGCTATAAAATGATAAAAAAATAAAAAATAATTACCTTAATCATTATACAATATTTTTTTCTTTTTCTCTAAAACAATTACATCCCACCTATAATCAAACACTTAAAATTGAGACAGATAATATTTTCCCATCTGAAATAAACACGTAGCAAGGTAAACTAAGTAAAAATATTGAATATTTATGTGAGTTTGAAAATAAAAAAAATGAGAAAAATTATTTATAAAAATAAAGATAAAATTAACATAGAAATCATATATCAAATTGAAAAATCTCAAAACAATGATTTTTAGTTACTATGATAGTTAATATACAAAATATATATCCATTTATTGAATTATATCGATTATAAAACATTTCTGAAATAAAAAAAATCATAAAAACTATATGTAATTTTAAAAATGATATATTAGATTGGTTCTTATAAGCATCAGGACATGCAAAAAATACCAAGATTATATTTTGTATAACTTCGGTATTAAATTCTTAACATCTATAAGGCACTGTTTGATTATGAGTAAAAGGCATGGCAGCATTAAATTCTTCTAAAACCGAATTTATTTCTGCAATTTCTTCTTTTTTTATTTTAGGTTTTTGCCAATCTCCAATTTTAAATTTCAATTTAGCAGCTAAAGGTCTTCCTTTATAATTTAAAGCTCCCCCTTTATCAATCATTTTTAAAATTGAAGAATTATAATCAATTTTAAAATCTTTACCTACATGTAAACCATTAGGAAGTTTTACAAAATCTCCTGGAACAATAAAAATTCCTTCTTTTGTTCTCACAATTCTATAAAGTTTTCCTTGCATTGTTGGATTATCATATAAATAAGGCCCCCTCCAGTTTTTTGGATATGCAAGATTAAGTGGGCCAACTTCTGAGCCTGTAAACTTTGTAATATTTAAAAAATCTATAAAATTATTTTTATCCTTTATTTTCAATATACTGCAATCATCATCAATATTATTTAACGCATTAACAATTTTTTTAATGTCAGTAGTTATAATTGCCGCAGCAAAATATGGTTTATTATGAAAAATCTTAACAACAAACAATAGAATTAAAAGTGCAAATAAAGAAATGCTAAAAATCGGAAAATATTTTTGAAAAGCCCCCGCAACCGGTTTTATTTTTTGATCAACCTTGCGATCAAAATTAATTATTATATCATCTATTTTTTTCATATTCCCCCCTTGAACGAAGTTATTATCGTTTTACAAGTTAATCTTACAAAAAATATAAACATAAAATAAAGAATTTAGCTTTTTTTGAATATTTTTCAGTTTTAAAAGAAAAGCATTCTAAAAAGATGATCCAAAAAATACAAGCCAACAACTATAAAAATAATACCTGTTACTATAGATATAAATTTAAGCCATTTTGGACTTATACAATTGCCAATAAAACTAGATATTAATGAAACCAAAGAGAGAACAGATAAAGATCCTGTAAAAACCATTAAACTACAAAAAATTACCTGTCTTAATGATAATGAAATAACACCTGTAGGCAATACTTGAACACCAATAAACATAAAAAACAACAAAACAAATGGGTTTAAAGCTGTTATAATAAATGATTTAAGTATTATTAAAAAAGTTCCTAATCTTCCTTCTATGGGTAAAATATCAATTCTATATTTTCCTTTACGTAAAGTATAAATACCAAACAAAATGAGTAAAAATCCACCTGCGGTATCTAACCAAAACATAAAGCTTTTAGATTCCTGTAATATCGTTAAAATACCCATCAATCCCAAGAAGAAATAAATAGTGTCTGAAATACAAGAACCAAAAGCTGTCGCAAAAGCTTTTCCAAAACCGTAAAGGGCACCCCTATTAAAAGTTAAAATAAATATAGGACCTAAAGAAGAAGAAGCTAAAATGCCAATCAAAAAACAACGTAAATAAATTGAGTATTCCATTCACACCTCTTAAAAACACATCAGTTTTATATTATTATATCATAATCAATCAAAAAAGCTTAAAAATAAAATTTGAAATTAAGGAAATATATAGTGAAACAAGAAATAAAATTCGGAACTGATGGAATCAGAGGTAATGCAAAACAATTTCCATTTACAAAAAAAGCTCTTAATTACTTAGGTATGGCCATTGGAAAATGGAGCATAAAAAAATATAAAAAAAAAAAACCAACAGTTCTTATTGGTTATGATACAAGATCCTCCTCTCCCCGAATAGCAAAAAATATTATCGGTGGTCTAAATCTTTTTGGAATAAATGTATTTAATGCAAAAATTTTACCCACCCCTGCAGTTTGTCTTTTAACGAAAAAAACAAAAAAAATCGATTTTGGAATCGTAATTTCCGCATCCCATAATCCTTATACCGACAATGGCATAAAAATAATTGACTCAAAAAAAATAAAATTAACCAAAAAAGATGAAGAAAAAATTATTGTTAATTTTAAAAATATATCACAAACAAAATATAACAACTTAAATTATCTATCAAAACCATGGAAAGAAGCTTACAAAACATATCAACAACAAATTATATCTCTTTTTAAGCCTAATTTCTTAAAAAACTTAAAAATAGTTCTTGATTGCTCTAATGGAGCTAATTACAAAATAGCTCCGAAAATATTTAAAAAATTAGGTGCAACAGTTTTTACCATATTTAACAAACCAACTGGAAAAAATATAAATGAAGATTGTGGAACCTTATATTTAAAAAACCTCAAAAATACAATATTTAAAAAAAAAGCGGATATTGGATTTGCATTTGACGGTGATGGAGATAGAGTATTAGCTATAAGTAAAAGTGGAAAAATCATTGACGGGGATGATATCTTAGAACTTTTATCTAAACATCCAGAACTAATTAATTACAATAAAATTGTCGGAACAATTATGTCAAATTTTGGATTAGAGCAACATTTACATAAAAAAAATAAAACACTAATAAGAACCCCTGTAGGTGATAAATATATTGCAATAAAACTTGAAGAGGAAAATCTTCATTTAGGTGGAGAAAACTCAGGTCATATTATTATAAAAAATTATATCAATACTGGAGATGGAATTTATACAGCTTTAAAGGTACTAGAATCTATATTGTCAAATGATAATTGGGAAATCAAAACTTTTAAAAAAATACCACAAATTCTATTGAATATCCCAGTTGCAAAAAAAAAAGATTTAACTATAGAACCATATGCTAATATAATTGAAGAATATAAAAATCTTTTAATAAATGGAAGATTTGTTATACGGTATTCAGGAACCGAAAATCTATTACGTATAATGGTTGAAGATGAACAATTAGACCATGCCAAAAAAATTGCAATGGTTCTCGCTCACAAATTACAAAATACTTTAATTCAGGAGTAAATCTAAATGAAAATAATAAAAATTTTAGATTATATTCTAGATCAAATAAAATCATTATTTTTAAGTGGATTCATTACAATTATACCTTTAGCCGCTACCTTATTTTTTGTACATTTTACCTATAATACGTTAGCAAAATGGCTAATGCCCTTGAAAAAATTAGAACCCGAATTTTTACAAAAAGTTCCAGGGGCTGAAATTGTAATTTTTATAATCTTCATTTTATTAATTGGCGCTTTGGTAAAATTATTTATAATCACTCCAATAATCCACCGCATTGAAAAAATAATAATCCGAATTCCTTTATTAAGAATGGTATATTCTTCTGCAAAAACACTGGTTGAATTTTTTAATGTCCCAAATCCCGCTACAGCAAGCAAAAAAGTTGTGCTAATACAATATCCGCGAAAAGGTTCATATAATCTTGCTTTCATGCTCGAATCGGCAAATAATGATTTTGGAAAAATAATTAATGATAATCGTAATTTCTTTAAAGTATTTATGCCAAACTCTCCAAATCCAACTAGCGGATATTTTTTTATTTTACCTGAGGAAGAAATCATACCAACAAATATAACTTTCGAAGAAGCAATAAAAGCAGTTGTATCTTGTGGATTAATAACCCCTGAAACAATCAAAACATTAAAAAAATAAATGGTTTTAATTTTATATCTTATAAAAAGATATTTAAAATATCTTTTTACAATAAATTTTTCACTTACACTGCTCTTCAATTTTATTGAATTTTTTGAAAAAACTATGCGAATCCAACATGCAACAACAATAATGACTTTGAATTTTATTTCATTAAATATTCTACCATCTTTCTTTCAAACACTACCTATAAGTGTATGGCTTGCTACTTGCTTATTACTTAAAGAATTAGTCCAACAAGATGAATTGCAAACATGCAAAATTTTAAATATAAATAATAATAAAATATTAAATTTTTTTATAATTACAGGAGTGTTTTTAACAATTTCTAGTTTCATAATTAAAGAACAATTTATAATAAAAATTGAAAAACAATCTGAACAATTCAAGCTTGCAAATTTTAAGCAATTAAGTCATCAAAAAATAATAAATAAATGGCTTATCCTTTCAACGAACGAGGTACAAAATAAACAACTCAATTCTTCTTTATTAAATACACCAATTATAAATAATATTTTTTGTTATTTTGATTTTTTAGATCTTCAAACGGAAACCGGTGCAAATATAATTTTAATATGCTTGACATCAAATTTTGAAATTAACAAAATAATAAAATGTAAAAATTTTTCTGTTAACACAAAAAAACAAACTTTAATTTTTTCAAACCCTACAATTTTATATAACGATAGCAATATAGAAAATAAACAAATAACTATTGAGATGAATTTGGAAAGTTTTTTTTCACAAATAAAATTAGAAAATGGAATCCCAAGCATTTCATTATTAATTAAAACTTTAATTTCTAGTAAAAATATAATTCCAAGAGATTTTTGGAATAACTTATTTTATCAATTTATTAAAAGGATTCTATTTCATTTACAAAACTTAATTTATCCGATTTTAACTTTTTATTTCTTTCTTTTATTCCCATTTCATATTTATTATAAATGGATATTAATATTCTTGCCTTATCCATTAATGATAATAATAGAATTAATATCAGATATAATTATTTCGCAATATTTCCATCCGCTATTAACACTTTTTCCATATTTAATATTACTATTCATAGTATATATTCATCATAAAAAACTTGAAAAAACTTTTTATTAAAATAAACTTTAATTTTAGAAATATACAAAATATTAAAAATTTTCAAAGGAGATTTATGAAAAAAAATATCATTAAAAAAACAAACGCAATTCTTTTATATAGTATCTTTTTTTTACATATAAATATATATGCAAATACCGAAGAAGCTTTGTCATACACATCAGAAACAATTCAACCAGGTGAAGAAATCAGCAATATTAATGAAAACAATATTAATGAACCTAATGTCGGTGAAATAATTAATATTGATGATGAAACTAATCAAATAGATGAAACTAATAATACTGCAAAACATACCGAACCTACAACCATAGTTAATAACAATGAAAATGTTAAAAATTCAGCATTAAAATTGAGTCAAGCCGCCTGTTTTTTTAATACCAATGGAGACGATCCATTTCTTATAGTTTTAGATCCTTCAATCCGAGAAACAAAAATAATCAAATGCGGTTGCTTTGATAGTAATACACAAGTACCTCGACAAATTAAAACAGAAAATGATTTAAAAAATCTTATACCTTTACGTCTAACGATTAATGGATTTGGTGGAAACTATAAATATGACATCAAGTATCCCGGGGAAAGAAAATCTATGGTAGGATCACTGCTTGCATCAACTATTCTACCTGATATAAAATACAAAGGAGCACTTTTCATTGATGAATACAACGCTGGAATACCAATGTTCTGGGTATTAAAAAATATAAATGAATTAAGATCATTAATAAAATATTTTAATAAAAACCTTGAACAAAATCCTATGCCAAAACAAAAAAATATTTTAGTTTTAAAATTTTTAAATGATCCCAATTTAGAAACCTTAACAGAAATGGATAAACAATTTTTAAATAAATATTTTGAATTATTTCCACTAACAGATAAAGATCTAAAAAATTTTTTTGAGAATAGAAATAATATGTTAATTGATACTAATTTCAATATGGGAAATTCAAAACCTAAACGAATAGGAGAAAGCATCTTACAAGGAATTTTCAGACAAGCAGAAAGTTTTTATGAAGATTTTGAGGCAAAAAAAATAGCTATTTTAATTGGCGCATTTATAGCAATCACTTTCATTCATGATACAATTAAAGATGAAACTAAAAAAATTAATCAATATAGAAAAAATGGATTCAAAAAACTTTTCGGTGATGAAACTATTACTGGAGCATTTGCTAATTTTATAAATTATCTAAAAAATACGTTCAGCTCGCTATAACAAAGATTAAAAATTTTGGTTTAAATTAAAAATAAGAATAATTGTTAAAAATAAGGGCGACAATATGTGTCGCCCTTATTTTTAACAATTATTTTCTAACAAAACTAAATAACACAAGTTGGATAACCAACAATTTCAAAAATAATCATAACGCAAAAATTATAAAATTTTCTATTAACTTCTGGAAATGTAAGTGATATTAATCCAAAGGTAATTGATATTATCACAAAACTATTAACAGGGAAAGTCATTTGGAGATGAAGGAATTTATCTAAAAAAATATTTTAAAAATTGTACAACAGAAATATAACATTAATCACAAAATTAAAAACAATATGAAAAATAAATTGATGAATTTTATAGATAATTTTTTTTAAAAAAAAGGGGTGTAATCGAATCTGTAAATTACTTACAAATGTTAAATTGAATATACTAGATATCAAAGTTTTAATGACTTCTTTATAAATTTAACGGCTGGAATTGCTGCATATAATTTTAGAAAATATAAACCATCAATTTTTACTATTAAGCTGATACTTTGCTTAAACCGAACTTACGTTAATTTAACTATTAATTTTGGTACAAGAAAAAAGAATCCTAGTATTTTTAATACTCAATAGTATTATCTAAAAGTATATTACAAAAAGATATCAATATATTTTAATACCAGTCAATAATCATTCGTTTACATTTTTTCAGAGTGGGTAAAAGATTTCTCATGATTTCATATACCTCTTCTTCTGCAATCCTTTTATTTTTTTAAATATGGAATCATAAACCTCGAGCATTTCTTCTTTTGTTATATTAGGACTTGTAAATTAATTCTCCCTTCTTAAAACAATGAATGCAATATTCTTTATTTTTGCTGTTATCAATATTTGTTCCACAAATTTCTTTTTTTATAACTTTAACATCTATTATTATTAATCACAATTAGATTCATCTTATTTTCAATCTCTAACAAACAAAGCCAAAAATTCCTTATTCCCTGTTGCTCCTAAAATTGGTGATTCTATAAGACCAATCATTTTAAAATCAAATTCCCGCATGCCATTTTTAATTTTTTCAATAACTTCTTTATGAACATGTTCATTTTTTATAATTCCACCCTTACCAACTTGACTTTTTTCAGCTTCAAATTGAGGTTTAATTAAAGTAATAATTTTAGCATTGGGTTTTATTAACTTTATTACAGCAGGCATAACTTTAAGAATCGATATAAAAGAAAGATCTAATGTTACAAGATCAACAAGCTCCGGTAATTTTTCTAATTTTCTCAAATTCATACGCTCTAATAAAATCAAACGCTCATCTTTTAGAAGCTTTTCATGAACTTGTCCATAACCAACATCCACCCCATAAACTTTTTTGGCGCCTCTTTGTACCAAACAATCCGTAAAACCACCTGTTGAAATTCCTGCATCTAAAACAACTAAACCATTAACATCAACTTCAAAATAATCCAAAGCCTTTTCAAGTTTGAGTCCGGCTCTACTTACATATTTCGGTTCATTTACAGATAATTGCACATCTGATTTCACATCAATCAAAGTTCCCGCTTTATTAATTACCATTCCATCAACTGATGCTTTACCTTGTAAAATCAAACTTTGAATTTTATTACGACTTAAATGCGGATATTTTTCTTGTACAATTAAATCTAATCTTTTTTTTTCTTTCATTTTTAAGCCGATTCAATTTTATCCAATAATTTTGATTTATTATAAAAATATCGTGCCGCAAGTTTATCTTCATCTTTTAATATATTATCTACTAAAAGTGGAGCAAACATTTTATCTTTAGTTTTTATTGTTAAAAATCCCCCCTTTTTACTTTTAGCAACCGCGTCTCTGAATTCTTGTAAAGTACTCACCTTCGTATCATTAACCTCATCAATAATAGATCCCACATTTAATACTCTAGATCTTTTTGCCGATGAATCTGGTAAAATACTTGTAACCAAAACAGCAGGTTCATGATGTGTTTCTGGTCGCATGTATTTTGTTAGATCAGGATTTTTATCTGCCAACAAAACAACATGATTTAGTGTTAAAGGCATTACAACCATACCTCCAATAATTTCATAATCAACAAATTCCGATTCATACTCAGGATAAATCTTCCGAATTGGAGGAAGATAATCATCGTTTAATGTAAATTGGAAATCTTTTCTTTCACCATTTCTATAAATCACAAAATGCATCTCATCTCCCACCTTATATCTATTTAAAAAATCTAATAAAGAAATCTTATCTTCACTCCAAGGAACAGAAAGTTCTCCATATAAATCTAGTTTGTAACCATTAACTTCATAAAGCATATCGTTTTCTTTAACGCCTATTTTATCCAAAATAGTATTTTCAAAAACTTGAGCTATATACCACCCCCCAGACGGAGGATTTCCTAAAAATTTAACCATCTCTGGTGTAGCAACAGTAAAAATGCAACCCAAGGTTGGCCGTCTGAGTAGTTTTACCTTATACATATCTATTAAAGAACTTTTAACTTCATTTATCGGAATAATATATCCAACATTTTGTGCTTCAAGAACACCCGCAAAATTAATCCCTACTACTTCGCCCACAGAATTTATAGATGGCCCACCAGAATTGCCAGGATTTAAAGGGGCTGTGATTTGAATAAATCCTGCACGTTCTCTTCCACTAACAATTCCTAAAGTACTTTTTAATCGTTCCTGCCCCAATGGATATCCTAAGGCCAAAATTTCTTGTGTTCTTAAAATTTGATCCGAATCACCTAGTTTTAAAAATTTTATTTCTCCTAATTCATCTCTAATTTGATCAAAAGATTCATCGCTTAACTTTAACAATGCAATATCTTTATCCGGATAAACACCAACGATTTCAACATTAAATCGTTTTCGTCCAAATGAAGGAATTTGAATTTCTACGCTGCTTGATTGATTCACAACGTGATAATTAGTAATTATATAACCTTCATCATTAATAAAAAAACCAGAACCATAACTTTCAAAATGATCTGGTGATTTATATGGATCCAACCAATTAAATCTATTAACTTGTGTAAAAATTTGAACAACAGTATCTTTAACTTGTTTTTGTATCTCTAACCAATTTTTAGATTTAAACTGACCTGCGGCCACTTCTTTTACTTCAGCATCTATTTGACTAGCAACTTTGATTTTTTGTTGTTGCGCAATCATAAATTCAAGATATTTAATTAAATCAATTTCTTTTTTGTATAAATAATAAAATCCAAAAGTAAGTGGTAAAAAAACAAAAATTGCACAATATATTAAAGTTCTAAAAAAACTGTTCCCATTTCTTTTGTACATAAAAAATTCCCTCAACATTTTAAACGCTGCTTTATGACTTATTGAAAGTTTAACAAACAGATAAAAAATAAACAGAGGGCTAAAATATTTTATTTATTATTTAACCATAACAAAATTAATTATTATTTTTTTTCGAAACGAAAAAAATAAATAAAAATAGTATTCAAGAAATAAAATGCAAATAACAATAAAAGAACCCTATTGAACTGCAACACTGCAATTATTGCAAAAAGAATAATAAAAAAAACTAAATATAAGTTTTTATTCAAATTGGGCAACTTTTGTTTAAAGGTAGGAAATGGAATAGTACTAATCATCAGAAACGCCAATAATAATTGCAAAAAAGCAATAAATATTAAAAAAAAATCATTTTTGGCTATTTTTATAGTATTTAACATCAATGTAGCTAAAAAACATCCTGCTATTGTTGTTGGCACACCCAAAAAAAATAAAGTTTGTTGTTCATGAATCACATTAAATCTTGCTAATCTTAACAAACCCGCAAGTAAAAAAATTGAACTAAAAATAATTCCCAAAAAACCTAAATATTTTAATTGCCAAACATAAATCAAAAAAGCCGGAGCCAAGCAAAAAGAAATTACATCACTTAAAGAATCAAGTTGCACACCAAAACTACTTTGAGTTTTAAAAAGCCTAGCCAACCTACCATCAAGAGCATCCATCAACGCTCCAAGTAATATAAAATACCCTGCAGGAAAAAACTTGCCGGTTGCAGCAAAAACTATTGAACAAAACCCGAAAAAAGCATTTCCTAATGTAAAAAGATTCGGTATAAAAGTTAAACCTTTTTTTAAATTGATTTTATTTTTACTTTGTAGCACTACATCTTTTTTTTGTTTTATTTTATCTATTAAAGCCATTAATTCCTTATTTCTAAATAAGAATATTTATTATTATTAATTAAAATAATAAATTATTTGGCAACGCTAACTTTAGCATGTCTTAAAACTTTATCTTTAAATAAATATCCAGGGCTAAACACTTGAACAATTTGGCCACTTTCGTGCTCTTTTGAATCTACCTGCATCAAAGCTTCATGTAGGGAAGGATCAAATTGGCCATTGGTGCTTATTTGTTTAATTTCTAAATCTTTAAGAGCTTTTTTCAATTTTTTTTGGATAATTAGAAAACCTTCTAGTAAAGACATTGTTTTCTCATCAAATTCTTCTTTTTTGATATTTTGCATAGCAAGATCCAAATCATCAATGAATGGCAACAATGTTTTTATAACTTTTGTTTGACCTACATCGATCCATTCAGTTTTTTCTTTTTCAATTCTTCTTTTGAAATTTTGAAAATCTGAATTAACTCTTAATAATTGATCTTTAATTTTTTCATGTTCTCTTTGTAATTTTTCCAAATCTTCTGACTTTATATTTTTTTCAGGCAAATTTTGTTTTTCATTAAATTTAGGATTTTCATCATCCTTTATTTTAATTTTCTTATCTTTAATCATTGCATAATTCCCTTAATGCTTTAAACATAATTCAATTTTATTTTAACAAAAATTTTTTTTGCTATAAAATGGTAAAAAACATTGCTAATGCTGAAATATATGTAAATTTGAGACAAAAATGTAAAATCGTCAAGTTAAATAAATAAGGGGACGGCTTTATTATAAGCCGTCCCCTTATTTATTTAACTATTTAATATAGATTAGCTACGAAAAAGAGATACTAAAAGATAAATACCTGCTAATGCTACAATTGCATAAATAATCTTATCCAAACCAACATTGCCAACCAAACGATCAATATAACTGACAAGATTAAATCTCAAAAATGCGACTAAACCCCAATTAATTGCTCCAATAGCAGCCAACAATCCTGCTATCCAATCTAAAACCTTCATCATAGATTGTTCTCCTTTGCATAAGTAAAAAATAAAAACCACTCTCAAAACTAGTTTCTACTTTATTTTCACAAGAACAATTTTGTAAAGAATTTATAAAATTAATTTTATAAATTCTTTACAAAATTTAAGAAAATTTATAATTAAGTTAGCTTAAACTAATAATAAATCTACATTAAACAATTTTGAACATTTATTCGTCTTTCAAGAGGAGTCGGATGAGTAATATTTGAATATAAACGATTTGTATATTCCTCTATATATTCACATTGCTTGCTAATATTAAAATCCATTTCATCTGATCCCATAAAATCTTTTAAATTTGTACATGCTAAATAAAGTTGTTGATAAATTCTTTCAATATCTTGATTGCTCAAACCAACTTTTGGGTTAAAATTCTTTTGTAAAGCTTTTTCAAAAACATTATTAACTACATATCCAAATTTCGCATGTGAAGAGCAAGATCCCAATTCAGCTAAATCAGATTTTTCACGAATTATTGTATTAACAAGAACCCTGATTAAATGATTAATTTCATCTAAATTAATCTTAAAAGTAAAAGCATTACTGTTTAAAATAGTGTAAATATGACCAGCCAAGGTTACCATATCTATTGCTTTTATCAGGTTTTCACCATTATGTCTTCCTAAAAATTCTACTGCCTTAGTATCTGCTTGATATTCAGATTCTTTAGATTCTTGCAAATGATTATGATACATGTGTCCGATTTCGTGAGCAATAATACTTTTTAATAATTCATTACCATCTTTATTCCAAAAAAATAATTTTACAAGATTCTCGCCCAAAGTAAGTTTATAATTCTTTTCAATATCTTTTTTAGCAAACTGATTTTCTTCTCCATTTTTTGTAACAGTTTTTACTGTTGTAATTTCTGTAATTGATGTTGTTGCACTTGCATTATATGTTTTTTGATCCGTTCCAACATAAAGATACAATTTAGGTGTTTTAATACCAGCCATCTTAACAAAAAATTGAACATTTTTTTCAATTTGAGTTATAAAATTAGGTGCTATTTTTTTGCTTTCTTCATCATCCAGCCCAATTAAATCAAAATTATTGAAATTATTTTTTAAGGAATTTATTTCTTTTTCAATAACATCATAATCTCCACTTACAGCATTAAGTTCTAAAGCTATATTTTTCGAATCTTGAAATTGCAAAGAATCTAAATGAGAAGTGTTGACCGAAATCTTATCTTCATGAAAATCGGCCTCATTGTGAGCAAAAATTGAATTAATGCAAAAAAGAAAAAAGACATTTTTAATTATTTTTTTCATTTTTATTAACCTCCTCTAATTCATATCTTTAGTAAAATAATACTACAAGCATATTTTTTTCGCAATTTTATAAAATAAAAGAAAAAAAACTAAAAAAAATTAATTTTATAGACAACAACAATAAATTTTTTTTAAACAAAAAAGTGAATTTTTTATAATAAAATCATTTAAAAATAATGAAAAAATGAATAAAACAGAAATTTTAAATGTCGAAAACTTAAATGTTTCATTTGGTGATGAAGAAATAATAAAAAACCTATCTTTTTCTATCAACGAAAAAGATGTATTCGTAATTTTAGGCCCAAATGGCGCAGGAAAAACAACACTTTTGCGTGCATTGCTTAAAATTATTCCCTATACAGGCAAAATTGAATGGAAAACCTCAAAAATCAGTTATCTTCCCCCGCAAGAATTTTTTGCTCGAAAAGATCTACCTCCATTAAATATAAAAGAGTTTTTCAAATTTAAAAAAGTTTCACAAAAACAAATCAATAATTTTTTAAATCTTGTTGGCCTTGAAAAAACAATTTTAAATAAGGAATTTACAAAACTCTCAACCGGCCAATTTCAAAGAACAATAATTGCTTGGGCTTTAGTATCAGATCCAAAAGTATTACTTTTTGATGAGCCAACCTCAGGAATAGATGTCGGAGGTGAAGAAACAATTTATTCACTTTTACACAAATTTTGGACTGAAAAAAATTTAACTATAATCCTAGTAACACATGATTTAAATATTGTTTGGGAACATGCCCAAAAAGTTTTATGTCTTAACAAGAAAAAAATATGTCAAGGCAGTCCAGAACAAATCTTAACCCCTGAAAATTTAAAAAAATTGTATGGTACAAAAATAAAATTTTATAAACATGTCCATGGAGAAAATTAAAATGCAATTTTTTCTAGCCCTTACTATGTGCTTTTTTATTGGTTCAACAGCCGGCTATATAGGCTCACTAATGTTAACAAAAAGAATGGCGCTAATGGGTGGAGCACTTGGACATTTAACACTGCCAGGAATTACTTTAGCTTTACTTTATAATTTCGACGTATCTATAGGTGCTTTTTTATTTTTAATTTTAGGAATAGCAGCAATTTGGCTTTTTGAACAAAAAACCAAATTGCCAACAGAAGCATTAACAGCTGTCGTTTTTGCTACCTCTATTGCCATATCTTTTATTTTTTTGCCCCAAGAAAAAACGGTTCCTGCCTTAATTGGCGATATTTCACAAATATCTCTAAATACAACATTTATTACATTAATACTTTCGATAATAATATTTTTAATAACAAGAACAATTTTTTCAAAAATAATTTTAATAAGTATTTCAACAGATGTAGCTAAAGCAGAAAAAATCAATGTAAAACTCTATAACTTTATTTATCTTTTTTGTATTGCATTAACAGTGGCTCTAGGTGTTCGAATTGTAGGCGGACTTTTAACAGCTGCGCTTGTTGCAATCCCTGCATGCATTAGTAAAAATTTAAGCAAAAATCTCTTTCAATATTCTTATGGAGCACTTTTTTTTGGCGGATTATCATGTATTACTGGAAGCTTAATGTTTAAATTTACACATATTTCGATTGGTCCTCTAATAATAATTTCAAGCAGCTTTATTTTTTTAATATCATTATTTTTCAAAAAAACGAGCTTTTTATCCTTTTTTACCTAATTTTCTTATAAATCTAATTAATCTAAATACAAATTAATCTAAATACAAATTTTTGATTGACATACAAGATATTATGGGTATATATTCATATTAGGATGAATATAAAAAAAAATAATTTGAATTTATGAAAACAAGTAGAGAATTATGAATGATATTAATTTTATAAAAACATTAAACGCAATTATTTTATTTAGTATATTTCTGGCTTCTTGTACAAAAATAAATGCAAATACAAAAAGAAGTCATTTATTTACAATAAAAACAATTGAAAGGAAAAATATGCCAAATTTTGATGGAACTGGTCCCAATGGAAATGGACCATTGAGTGGCAGAGGCTTTGGTAGATGTAGACCCAAAAAATTTGATGGAACTGGTCCCAATGGACATGGACCAAGAACAGGGCGAGGTTTAGGACCTTGCAATGGCTTTAGATTGTACCGTCGTTTTTGGAACTCCCAAGAAAATACTAATTATAAAACCGAAGAAGAAATGCTCAAACAACAAAAAGAAATTCTTCAAGAAGAAATTAACGAAATACAACAACGTTTAGATCGTTTAAAAGATTAAACAATGGTTAGACCTTTTAAAAAAAGATTTTTACAATCAACGCCAAATGCAACATATTATAAGCCTAAGGGAATTCCTCTTAGAAATCTTACTGAAATTATCTTACAACCAGATGAAATAGAATCAATTAAACTAAAATATGTAGATAACCTAGATCAAATCGACGCAGCAGAACAAATGAATATTTCTCAAAGTACTTTTCAAAGAATTTTGGCATCTGCTAATAAAAAAATAGCGGATGCCTTAATTAATGGAAAAGCTATAAAATTAATAAATTTCAAATAAACAATTTGAATAAACAATTTTTCTAATTTATTAATTTTTAGAAATCAAAATTTTTTTTGGACTTTAAAAAATATAATCAATTTTACTGAAAACAAATATTTTTTTTAATTTAACATTAACTCGTAATTGTATAATAATTCACCTTGGGTGATTTTCTAATCAACACATTCCGGATGTATATCCAATGTCATTTTGACTATTACAAAAAAACATGTTGATATACTCTGGCATACAAAAGGAATAAGGAATGTGGTTGACAAGTGAGATTATCATTTTATATATAACGGTTAAACACCGCTCTCTAGATAAATCTTCAATACGATTTTACAAAGGTAAAATGACTCAGAAAAAGTGAATAAAATTGCATTCAAAAAAGTTGAAAGAATGGCTATTTTTTTTTTGAGACTATCCGTTATCGAGCTTGCATTTAATTTGCACTAAATTATATCCTAATCAGCATATTATATCAAAAAAATATTAAGAAAAACATTCCGTTATCATAAAAATCTCTTTTTAATCAAAATCTATTCTGTAAATATAATTAAAAACTAAAAATAATCAGACCCAAAAAATATCAAAATAATTAATAAAAAATTA